>JAJPIR010000287.1 GCA_021324675.1 Actinomycetota bacterium | reverse complement strand
CAGCGGGACTTCCAGTCGGTCGAGATACCGAGCCGGAAGCCGTGCGGGTTGATCTTCTGACCCACTAGCGGGCACTCCTTGTCTGGGTGGCCTGGTTGCCCCGGGACTGGGTTGATGAACGACGCTGCGCGGACTGCCTTTGTGTCACCCGGCTTTGAGGCACCGCCTCGAGTTCCACCGTGATGTGGCTGGTGCGCTTGCGAATCCGGTAAGCCCGACCCTGCGCACGGGGACGAAACCGCTTGAGGGTCGGCCCCTCGTCGACGAATGCGCTGGATACGACCAAGGAGTCGGGATCCAACGCGAGATTGTTCTCCGCGTTGGCCATGGCGCTGGCCAGCACCTTCGACACGGGGCCGGAGGCAGCCTGCGGTGCGAACTGGAGTACCGCGAGCGCCTCGCGCGCGTTGCGGCCCCGGATGAGGTCGACTACCCGGCGTGCCTTCATCGGCGTCACGCGGACATACCGGGCCCGCGCCACCGCGCGGGACGGCTCCTGCGCGGCCGTCGCGCCGGCTTGGTTACGGGCGTCCATGCGCTGCTACCTCTTCTTCTTCGCGGTTCTTCTTTACGGTTTCTTCTCAGCGGTGTCTTCGTGGCGATGTGATCTGCTGCTAGCGACGCCGGGCGCGCCGGTCGTCCTTGACGTGACCCCGGAACGTGCGGGTCGGCGCGAACTCGCCGAGCTTGTGCCCGACCATCGACTCGGTGATGAACACCGGGACGTGCTTGCGCCCGTCGTGCACCGCAATCGTGTGACCGATCATGTCTGGAATGATCGTGGAGCGGCGCGACCAGGTTCTGATCACCTGCTTGGTGTTGGCCTCGTTGTGCGCGTCCACCTTCTTGAGCAGGTGATCGTCGACGAACGGGCCCTTCTTCAGGCTGCGTGGCATGCTTGCACCTCTCCTGCTCAGCGCTTCTTGCCGGTGCGGCGACGGCGCACGATGAGCTTGTCGCTGGGCTGGCGGCGCCGGGTACGACCCTCGGGCTTGCCGGCCGGGTTGACCGGGTGACGCCCGCCGGAGGTCTTGCCCTCACCACCACCGTGTGGGTGGTCAACCGGGTTCATCACCACACCCCGAACGGTGGGTCGCTTGCCCTTCCAGCGCATCCGGCCGGCCTTGCCCCAGTTGATGTTGGCATGTTCGGAATTGCCGACCTCGCCCACCGTGGCGCGACACCGGACATCGACGTTGCGAATTTCACCCGAGGGCATCCGCAGCTGGCCGTACGGACCGTCTTTGGCCACGAGTTGCACCCGCGCACCGGCAGATCGCGCGATCTTGGCTCCGCCGCCGGGACGCAGCTCGATCGCGTGCACCACGGTGCCCACCGGGATGCTCCGTAGTGGCAGGTTGTTACCCGGCTTGATGTCCGCTCTCGGACCGTTTTCCACAGTGTCGCCTTGATGGAGCTTGTCCGGAGCGATGATGTAGCGCTTCTCGCCATCGGCGTAGTGCAGCAACGCGATCCGCGCACTGCGGTTTGGGTCGTATTCGATGTGCGCCACCTTCGCCGGTACGCCATCCTTGTCCGCCCGCCGGAAATCGATCAACCGGTAGGCACGCTTGTGCCCGCCACCCTGGTGCCGGGTGGTGATCCGGCCATGGACATTGCGGCCACCCTTGCTATGCAACGGCCGGATCAGCGACTTCTCCGGGTGGTCCCGGGTGATCTCGGCGAAGTCGGACACGCTGGCGCCGCGACGGCCTGCGGTCGTCGGCTTGTACTTGCGGATCCCCATGTCTACCCGTCCTCGCTCACGTCGTTGCCGGCCCGCCGAAGAGCTCGATCGGCTTGCTCTCCGGGGACAGCGTCACGACCGCCCGCTTGGTGTCCTTGCGCTTGCCATAGCCGAACCTGGTGCGCTTGCGCTTACCCGGACGGTTAAGGGTGTTGACGCTCACCACCCGCACACCGAAGATCTTTTCGATGGCAATCTTGATCTCGGTCTTGTTGGCATCCGGTGCCACCACGAAGGTGTACTTCTGCTGCTCGAGCAGGCCATAGCTCTTTTCTGAGATGACCGGCTTGCGAATCACATCACGCGGATCAGGAATCATCGGGCCGCCTCCTGGGCAGTGGCGCTACGCCCGGCCACAAACGCCTGCAAGGCGTCTGCGGTGAACACCACCTCGTCGTTGACCAGAACGTCGTAGGTATTGAGCTGATCAGGGCTCAGTACGTGCACCGAAGGAAGGTTGCGCACGCTCAGCCGGCTCACCTCATCTGCCCTGGTGAGGATGACCAGCAGCCTGCTGTCCTGGCCGGCCAGATTGGTGAGTATTGTCCGAGCGCCCTTGGTGGATGGCGTATCACCGGACACCAATCCGGAGATCACGTGAACCCGGCCATCGCGGGCCCGGTCCGACAGCGCTCCGCGCAGCGCGGCTGCCTTCATCTTCTTGGGGGTGCGCTGGCTGTAATCCCGCGGTGTAGGCCCGTGCACGATGCCACCGCCGGTGAACTGCGGCGCCCGGATCGAGCCCTGGCGAGCGCGCCCGGTGCCCTTCTGCCGGTAGGGCTTGTTACCGCCACCGCTGACGTCACCCCGGGTCTTGGTGCTGTGCGTGCCTTGCCGGGCTGCGGCCAGTTGGGCGACCACCACTTGATGCATCAGCGGAATGTTCGCCGGGACGTTGAAGATCTCGTCGGGCAGTTCGGCGGTTCCGGCCGTGGTCCCTTCAGGGGTCCGGATGTCGACTCTGGTCACTGTTGCGCACCGCCCTTCGCCGCCGTCTTGACCAGCACAAGGCCACCTTTCGGGCCGGGCAGCGCGCCCTTGATCAGCAACAGGCCGGCCTCGGCATCGACGCGGTGCACGGTGAGGTTTTGGGTGGTCACCCGGACGTTGCCCATCCGGCCGGCCATGCGGGTTCCCTTGAACACCCGGCTGGGAGTGGCGCAGCCGCCGATCGAACCCGGCGAACGGTGCTTACGCTGGGTGCCATGGCTGGCGCCCAAACCGCCAAAGCCATGCCGCTTCATCACGCCGGCAGTGCCCTTGCCCTTGCTGGTGCCCACCACGTCGACCACCGCACCGGCATCGAATACCTCAGCAGTGAGCTCCTGGCCGACCTGGTAGTTCGCCGCGTCGTCGGTGCGGAGCTCGACCAGGTGCCGCCGTGGTGTGATACCCGCTGCGGCGTAGTGGCCGGCCACCGGCTTGGTCACCTTGCGCGGATCGATGGCGCCATAGGCCAGCTGCACCGCGGGGTAACCGTCCTTTTCGGGGGTGCGGATCCTGGTCACCAGGCACGGGCCGGCGGCCACCACGGTGACCGGGACGATCCTGTTGTTCTCGTCGAAGACCTGAGTCATCCCGAGCTTGGTGCCCAGTATTCCCCGGACGGTTCTGCCGCCGGGGCGCTCCGAATCAGTCGCTGTCATGTCGGGAGCCCTTACTGGATGTTGACGTCGACGCTGGCCGGTAGATCGATGCGCATCAGCGCGTCCACCGTCTTGGGTGTCGGGTCGAGGATGTCGATCAGGCGCTTGTGCGTGCGCATCTCGAAGTGCTCCCGCGAATCCTTGTACTTGTGCGGCGAGCGGATGACGCAGTACACGTTCTTTTCGGTCGGCAGCGGCACCGGCCCGACGACCCGAGCACCGGTACGCGTCACCGTTTCGACGATCTTACGCGCGGAAGCATCGATTGCCTCGTGGTCATAGGCTTTGAGCCGGATGCGGATCTTTTGTCCCGCCATGGTGGCTTGCCGTCCTGTCAGTCTCGTGCCGCTTGTTCTCGCGCCGCCGGTCCAGGTGGAACCCGGGTCAGTGACTAGCCCGGGTAAAAACCGATCCTGCCCCGCAACCGGTCCACGCGGTCGGGCGTGTCGGATGTTAGGCATCGTACCAACTGGGCCTTCGGCCCAGTTGGCGACGCCCTCGTGAGTGCGTAACGGTGTTACCGTCCGGAACGCCGCCCACGAGGACCGCCGGCACATGCGGTGCCGGCGGTCCCGTCTTACTTGATGATCTTGGTAACGCGACCGGCACCTACGGTGCGACCGCCTTCACGGATCGCGAACTTCAGGTTTTCATCCATCGCGACCGGCTGGATGAGCTCCACCGACATCTCGGTGTTGTCACCCGGCATTACCATCTCAGTTCCCTCGGGCAGCGTCACGACGCCGGTCACGTCAGTGGTGCGGAAGTAGAACTGCGGACGGTAGTTGTTGAAGAACGGCGTGTGCCGGCCGCCCTCATCCTTGGACAGGATGTAGACCTGAGCCTCGAATTGCGTGTGCGGGGTGTTGGTGCCGGGCTTGATAACCACCTGCCCGCGCTCCACATCCTCGCGCTTGACGCCACGCAACAACAGGCCGACGTTGTCGCCAGCGCGCCCCTCATCGAGCAGCTTGCGGAACATCTCGACACCGGTGACCGTGGTCTTCTGCGACTTGTCCCTGATGCCGATGATCTCGACTTCCTCACCCACCTTGACGATGCCGCGCTCTACCCGGCCGGTGACCACCGTGCCGCGGCCGGTGATGGTGAAGACATCCTCGATCGGCATGAGGAACGGCTTGTCGATCTCGCGCACCGGCTCCGGGATGTTGTCATCGACAGCATCCATGAGCTCGAGCAGCTTCTCGGCCCACTCGGCGTCGCCCTCGAGGGCCTTGAGCGCCGAAACCCGGACGATGGGCAGGTCGTCGCCTGGGTACTCCTGGCTGGACAGCAGTTCCCGGACCTCGAGCTCTACGAGCTCCATGATTTCCTCGTCATCGACCATGTCGGCCTTGTTCAGCGCGACGACGATGTACGGCACGCCAACCTGGCGCGCCAGCAGCACATGCTCACGGGTCTGCGGCATGGGGCCGTCGGTCGCTGCCACCACCAGGATGGCACCGTCCATCTGGGCCGCACCGGTGATCATGTTCTTGATGTAGTCCGCGTGGCCAGGGCAGTCGACATGGGCATAGTGCCGCTTCTCGGTCTGATACTCGACGTGGGCGATCGAGATCGTAATGCCCCGCTGCTTCTCCTCAGGGGCCTTATCGATCGAGTCGAACGCCGACACCTCATTCAGGTCCGGAAACTTGTCGTGCAATACCTTGGTGATCGCCGCCGTCAGGGTGGTCTTGCCGTGGTCAATGTGACCGATGGTTCCGATGTTGACGTGCGGCTTGGTCCGCTGGAACTTCGCCTTCGCCACTTGTCTCGTCCTCCTGGACTCGTTCTGGTAATCCGCTGGATCCGCTGGGCGGTCCTGATGTAGCGGCAATGCTGTCAGGTGCTCTCACACGGACGTCCGTCAGGGACCCGGTGCCGCCGCCGGAGAAAGTCACATGTTCTGCTTTCTGCTCAGTTCGGGGCTCGCTGCACTCTTCGCCAACGCTGCGATGCTCACTCGCCCGTCGCCTTCGCGATGATCTCCTTGGAGACGTTGGTCGGGACTTCGGCATACGAATCGAACTGCATCGTGTAGTTCGCTCGACCCTGAGTCCGCGACCGCAAGTCACCGACGTATCCGAACATTTCCGACAACGGCACCAGCGCCTTGACAACGCGAGAACCGCTGCGCTCCTCCACCTGCTGGATCTGACCTCGCCGGGAGTTGAGGTCGCCGATGACATCACCCATGTAATCCTCAGGCGTGGTCACTTCGACCGCCATCATCGGTTCCAGGATCACTGGGTCGGCCTTGCGCGCCGCCTCTTTGAGCGCCATTGACCCAGCAATCTTGAAGGCCATTTCGGAGGAGTCCACTTCGTGGTAGGCGCCATCCAGCAGGGTCACCTTGAGGCCTACCAGCGGGTAGCCCGCCAGCACGCCGTACTGCATGGCATCCTGGGCACCGGCATCCACGGCCGGGATGTACTCCTTGGGGATCCGGCCGCCGGTGACCTTGTTGTCGAACTCGTAAAGGGCACCGTCGGTGGTTTCTAGCGGCTCCAGCCGGATGAGCACACGCGCGAACTGACCCGAGCCACCGGTTTGCTTGCGGTGGGTGTATTCGTACTTGTCCACCGTCTTGCGGATGGTCTCCCGGTAAGCCACCTGCGGCTTGCCGATGTTGGCCTCGACCTTGAAGTCACTACGCATCCGGTTCACCAGCACCTCAAGGTGCAGCTCACCCATGCCGGCGATGATCGTCTGACCGGTTTCATCGTCCAGCTTGACCTGGAAAGTGGGATCTTCCTCGGCCAGCTTCTGGATCGCCGTGCCCAGCTTCTCCTGATCGCTCTTGGTCTTGGGTTCGATCGCGACCTGGATGACCGGCTCGGGGAAGGTCATCGACTCCAAGATGATCGGCGCGTTCGGGTCGCACAAGGTGTCACCGGTCGTGGTCTCCTTCAAACCGATCATCGCGTAGATGTGACCGGCCCGGGCCTCGTCAACCGGGTTTTCCTTGTTGGAGTGCATCTGGAACAGCTTGCCGATGCGCTCCTTGCGCTCCTTGGTCGAGTTGATCACCTGCGAGCCCGCAGCGATCCGGCCGGAGTAAACCCGCACATAGGTCAGCTTGCCGAAGAACGGATGCACGGCAATCTTGAAGGCCAGCGCCGAGAACGGCTCGTCGATCGACGGCTTGCGGGTGGCCGGCGTCCCGTCCGGCAGGACCCCTGAGACTGGCGGCACGTCCAGCGGCGAAGGCAGGTAATCGATCACCGCGTCGAGCATGGGCTGCACGCCCTTGTTCTTGAACGCCGAGCCGCACAACACCGGGTAGACCTGGCTGCTCACAGTGAGCTTGCGGATACCGGCCTTGATCTGCTCGGTGGTCAGCTGATGCCCGCCGAGGTAAAGCTCCATGAGCTCGTCATCGGCCTCAGCAACGGCCTCGAGGAGCAGCTCCCGGTATTCGTCCGCCTTCTCCACCAAGTTGTCCGGGATCGCTTCGACGGTGTAGTCCTCGCCCTTCTGGACTTCCCCGCGCCAGGTCAGTGCCCGCATACCGACCAGGTCGATAACGCCTTGGAAATCGGACTCGCTGCCGATCGGCAGCTGGATAATCAACGGGGTGGCACCCAGCCGCTCCCGGATGGTGCGCACAGTGAAGTAGAAGTCCGCGCCGATCTTGTCCATTTTGTTGACGAAGCAGATGCGCGGCACACCGTACTTGTCGGCCTGGCGCCATACCGTCTCGGACTGAGGCTCGACGCCCTCCTTGCCATCGAAAACGGCAACAGCACCATCGAGTACCCGCAATGACCGCTCAACTTCGACAGTGAAGTCGACGTGGCCGGGGGTGTCGATGATGTTGATCTGGTGGTTGTTCCAGAAAGTCGTCGTCGCGGCGGAGGTGATGGTGATGCCGCGCTTTTGCTCCTCTTCCATCCAGTCCATCGTCGCGGCGCCGTCATGCACCTCACCGATCTTGTAGTTGATCCCGGTGTAGAACAGCACCCGCTCGGTGGTGGTGGTTTTACCCGCGTCGATGTGCGCCATGATCCCGATGTTGCGGACCCTGGCGAGGTCGGTCAGCACTTCACGTGCCACGAGAATTCATCCCTAATTGTCTCGAAAGTTTTGTTCGTCACCAGCGGTAATGTGCGAATGCCTTGTTCGACTCGGCCATCTTGTGAGTGTCCTCACGGCGTTTGACGCTCGCCCCGAGACCGTTGCTGGCATCGAGCAGTTCATTCATCAGCCGGTCCACCATGGTCTTTTCCCGCCGCTGCCGGGAGAACATGATCAACCAGCGAAGCGCTAGCGTGGTGGACCGCACCGGCCGCACTTCAACCGGGACCTGGTAGGTGGCGCCGCCGACGCGGCGACTCTTGACCTCGATGGCGGGCTTGACGTTATCCAGCGCGCGCTTGAGGGTCACCACGGGGTCGGTGCCAGTCTTTTCCCGGCAGCCCTCCAACGCCTGGTACACAATCTTCTCGGCCACCGAGCGCTTGCCCCGCATGAGCACCTTGTTGACGAGCTGGGTGACCACCGGGGACCCGTAAACCGGGTCAGAGTGCAGCGGCCGCTTAGGGGCGGGACCCTTGCGAGGCATCAGCCTTTCTCCTTCTTCGCGCCGTAGCGGCTGCGGGCTTGCTTACGTCCCTTCACCCCTTGAGTGTCCAGTGACCCGCGAATGATTTTG
>JAJPIR010000213.1 GCA_021324675.1 Actinomycetota bacterium | reverse complement strand
CCGATGACCTCATCGGCTTGCCCCGCGTGCTGCCCGGCGCCCTGTCCGATTACCACGATGCGTAATCCGGCGCGGCGGGCGGCATCCAATACCGCCTGGGCGAGCGGGTCCGGCTGGTAATCGACCAGCACGGTGCCCACAGCGTGGCCTTGAGCTGAGGCGATCATCAAGCCGGTGTCGGCGTGACTGTTATCCGGTGCTGGACGCAGCCACACGTCGGTGGGGCCCGAGTCGGTGGTGGTCAACGCGCGGGCAGCTGCCTGCCACAACTGGGCATGATCCCACTTCTCGACACTGGGATAGGCCTCTACCACGGTGCGCTGCGAGCCGGCCAGCGCCGCAGTGTGCACGACGACCGCGTCGACCATCTGCAGCAACCGCAACCGCGCCGGGTCGCGGATCAAAACACCGTCTGCAGCCAGGGCACAGCCTACCCTGGCCTGATAGGCGGCCCAGCAGTAGCGGGCCGGCTTGGGAGAACCGGCCAGCACCGCCGCGCTGGCCGCTTCGGCGTTGCGTTTCCACAACAGCGTCGCCGCTGCCCCGATCACGCTGGCCGTTGTCGCTTTTACTGCATATTCCTGGAGGGGATCGGCCGGAGCGGGGCGGCGCATCGGCGCGGTGGGCGCCAGGCTGATCCGCTCGGGTATACACAGCTGGTCGTGGGCGGCGTCGAAGGCCGCGGCCCGGGCAATGGCCTCAGCCAACTGGCCGGTACGCACAGCTGCGTCTAGCACCAGGTCGGTCGGTGACTGCCCGATGCCAGCCACCGCCGCGCTCATCGCGGCCAGCACCAGATCCGCGGTGGGCTTACCAAACTGGGACACCAGCAGCGTGCCCACGCGTGGGTCTTCCCGTATCAGCGTCGAGACCGCGCTGATCACCTGCGGGGGGCGTCGTAGCCGCACCATCGCCGCCGCGAGTGCGCCCGCCAACGCTGCGGTGTCCAACGCCAGGCCCACTGCCGCTGTGCGCACCTCGGTCACATCTCCGGGATGCGCGCCCTCTGGCGCTGGCGCCGCGGAACAGACCAGGCCGTGCCGAGCTGCCAACGCACCGACGGCATCGACGACCCGGTCGGTGACCGCGTTTTCGGCAACCTGCACCACTAACCGCTGCAAACCGCCGTCCCAATAGGCGACGAGCACGTCAGGGTGCTCCAACGCCCCTGCGGCGACCTTCTTGATCGCCTGCTGCGCCGTGATCGAGCCGGTCCGCGCCCGCAGCGGCACATGAAAGCGCTGACCGTGGCGCCAATACGGCGCGCCCACCGCCACCGCCCGACCCAACACCCCCATAGTCGACCCTGCGGCTGTCCTGCTCACCCGAGCTGCGCCACCCACTGCCCCGGCACCGACCGTGGTCGCCTCACCCGCGACCTCCCCTGCGGCCTCCACCACCCTGCTCACCACGCAGCCAGCCCCGCGCAGCACCTGCGCGGTAGCCGTCAACGCCACCCCAGCCGCCACCACCGACAGTCGGGCCACACCCCCGAACACCATCAACCGCCTTCTTTCTGATCACGCCACAACCCGTCCGGACCACGGCCGGCTCACAGTGTGTACCCAATCCGTTACTGGTCTGCTCGAGCCGTCCACGCTCGAACGGCCCCACGCCGGCTCGCGCGCAACCGCCCGGCACCCAAGCCCCCGGGGCGTGCAACCGCCGAAACCGAACCACCGGGGAATGAGGCGCGGCCGCCGACCGCAGTCAGCTCCACCGAGGTGCGGATGCTCAGGTCAGCAAACTCTGGCGCGTCATCTGCAGCGCGCCGCCCACCACCAACCCAGCCGCCGGTCCCAGACCAGCTTCCTCACCCACCAGCACCAACACCGGCTCCGCCCAGGACAGCAAAGTGTCCAGTGCCCGCTTCCAATTCACCGTGATCGTCATGACTGACTAACCTCCCTCCGCGCTAAAAAGCGCAATCGGGAGCCCGACGCCCGACGCTAAAAACTGTTTTGCTTACATCAAACAACGCTCAGCGCGGACGTCGAGGCAAACGGAACAAACAACGAACAACTATGGTCACAACTCAATTTCCGCTCACCTCCTCACAAGCCACGCGCCACAACACAAGACCACACCAACTGATCATCTGTCACACCCCTCACGTTAGAGCTTCGGCACTGCACGGCGTGATCCCTACCGGGAAGCCACTTGGGGTCACCCCTTAAGCCGGGGAGACCTGTCCTGACCCGGAGCGTCTCTCGACGCTGGAGGGTCAGTGGCCTATATCCGTACAGACGCCTCACCGAACGAGGTGCTGCACCACCATTGAAACTCCACCCACCAAGCAGGTCAACTCCTCTGCCAAAGTTAAGCGCCCCATCCCCCTATCGAGTTACCTTAATTGCGGCGATCCCAACACCGACGGATCGCAGATACCTGACCACCACCCGCAACAACCACCGTGAGCAAAATCACTGCCACAAATACGCTATGCGCAATGACAACCACGAAGCTGACCAAATTCTTCAGCGCAAAAGCCACCACTACCCTGGTCACCGACGCCCCTGCCGATGCCCGCCCCACTCGCTGCTGCTTCGCCGGGAGTCTCGATGAGCGGCTGCCGATGGCTCCGCCGCCACGATCGCGGGGCTGCAATACCATCATGCGCACCATCTGCGGCTGGGGCGGTGAGCACCCGTGTCGGCGGCCCGATTTTCATGACAACGTCCGCGCCGGCCTGGCTCGCTCAGCCGGCCCTTCGGATAGTGAGCCCTTCACCTACCAGCACAACGTCTGCGGGCTGGCAAGCCGATCTGCGCATCGAACACATCCACCCGGCACAGCCCAGCCCGGGTCTCTCCGCGCTGGATCGCCGGGGGCCGCGCCCGCCCACCCGAGTAGTAGAACAAACTCTGGGCTTGTCGTTTAACCGGTCTTGACATTGTTGGTGGACATGGTGGTGTTCTTGCCGACGTCGTGACGGCGGGCGGGCTTGCGGTTTTTGGAGCCGGGTGGGCGTCCTGGGCCGGGTCGTGAGGGTTTTGGTGCGCTGGCTGGCAGGGCGGTCTTCGGTCGGAGGTTCCGAAATCCGCGGCGGATGCGGGCGGGGGTGAGCCGGTGCGGCTCGGTGGCTGGTTTCTCCCATGGTCGGCGCAGATCGCGGGTGAGGTGGCGGGCTAGTCGGAGTTGGGTATGGGCGGCCATGATGATCCAGGTCCAGCGTTCGCCTTGGTCGGGTGTGCGGATGCGGGGCCGGGTCCAGCCCAGGGTTTGCTTGAGGAACCGGAAGGTGTGTTCTAGGTCGAAGCGGCGCAGGAAGGCTCGCCACAGACGGCTCAGCTCAGAGGTGGTGACCTCGGGGCGGGAGTACCACAGCCACACCGGTTTGGGGTTGCGATCACCGGGCAGCCGGTCCACCTGGAGCCGGATGATGCTGCCCTCGATGATGGGCAGTGGGCCCTCGTGCGATTCCCACGCCGCGCGGTGGGTCAGCCGAGGGTGCAGCCGGTTCCATGCGGATGCCCGGGCGGTGCCGTAGCGGCTGGTGTCGGTGAGGGTGATCGCATCGGGCTTGGGCTGGGTCGTGGTCTGGGCCAGCGCGAACTCGGGGCCGTGCTTGGAGGGGCGCCCGGTGGCGCTGGGCACCCGTGGCGGTGCTGGCAAGCAGAACACTCGATCTGAGCGGAGCCGGCCTAGTAACTCCACGGGCAAATCTGCCAGCAGGAACGCCAGGCGGGTCACGTCGTAGCCGGCGTCGAACACGATGAGGATGTCGGTGTCCCCGGGCTTGTGCTGCCCAGCTTGCTGGAGCCGTCCGACCACCTCGCGCAGTTGGGTGGCGGTCACCGTGGTCGCATCGTCGCCGGGACCCAGGCGCACCACATCTAGCAGCGCGGTCCACGACGTGCGGCCCGGCTCCAGTGCCGCGACGAATGAGTAAGGCCAGCCGGGGATCATCTGTGCGTGGCCCTTTCCACGTCCATAGACATGGCAAAACGACCGATCCGGACAGGTCGCCGCGTCCGGGCGCAGCCACGGGCTGACATCCACCGCCAGGGTGATCCGCCCGTGGGCGTCCCGCGGCGCTGGCAGGTGCACCAGCGACCTGCGCAGCCGACTGACCTCGATCCGGCCACTGCCCAGTCCGTCGTACAGGCCACCATGGCCACGCCGATGTTCGGCAGCCAAACTCAGCCCGACCAACGTGGTGACCGGCCCCTCGGCACACAACACCGCGTCGGTGAGCTCGAACAGCGCATCAGCGCGCAAGCTCAGGCAGTCATAGAACACACAGCGAAACACGGCAAGATCATCTATACTTGCCGACCGTGCCTGCTCGCCCAAGCCTCTCGATAGCTGCACACTGACGCCCACGGCCACCGCCCTCGTCTTCGAGATCTGTGGAAGGAACCCGAAGATGATCAAACGGTGGCCGTATCACGTCATGGCGACACGCCGCCACCAGGCCAAACCAGAACCAAGAGGTTAAACGACAAGCTGGGGCCTTGTCGTGTATCGACCGCAGTGGGACCACCAGTCCCGCGCCGCCATCGCGATCGCTGGCCTGCTCATCCCGACAATCCCGCTTCTCTACCGCGTCACGACCACGCACCGCAGCTCGGCGAGGTCAAGGGATTTAGCGGCTCCGGCGGAATCGTTGTGCCAGTTCTGGATGGTCTTCCCACCACAGCCGCGCTGGCGGGTGCTCGTCAGCTGGAGCGGTGGATGAGCTTGCCTGGGTGGCACTTGCTGGAGCCGAGGCCGCCTCGACCGCATCGAGTTCCGCATCGATGGCAGCGGCGTGGCGTTGGTCTTCGTGCATCATCCGGGTGATGATCGCGACCAGAAATGGCAAACCCGCGAGATCACCGCCGATCCACAGCACCCCAGCGCCGATGATCTGGTCGAGTCTGAGGTCCGGTCCCCACGCTCGGTGCAGGGCCAGGTAATACTGCGGGGCGACCAGTGGGCCCAGCCAGAGGATCAATCCCAACACTCCATCGAAGATCACTTCTGCGAAGCTGATGGCGATACTGATCAGGTACGGGTCGGTGCGCGGGGTGGGATCGAGACGGAATCGGGTCCAGAAATAGAGGAATCCGGCGATCACGAGACCCGCACTGACCGCCGCACCCACGGCCGGCGACCGCAGGCTGGCTTCATACAGCGGGGTCAGGTACAGCAGGTACAGCGGCGCGATCAGCACGGCGGTTATCACCAGCGGAAAGGTCAGCAGGCGGGCCGGTTGGCTGTGCAGGATCCGGCTGGCCCGTTGCCTGGCCGGCTCAGGAAGGGTGTCCCGCAGCAGGGTCAGCGGTGCTCCCGCCGCCAGCAACATGGGTGTGATCATCAACAGCACGATGTTGTGCACCGCGCGTGTCCAAAACAACGTGCCGGCATAGACTCCGATGACGCTGACCGTGACCAGCAAGATCGACACCAGGCCGGCGAGAAACCACCACAACCGGCCCCTGGGCCAGACCTCGCCCTGACGATGTCGCCGCCGCACGCCTAACCCGTAGGCCAGCGCGAGCGCCGCTACGACAGCCAGCGCACCCACGTTAGGTGTCCAGGCCGTGATCAGCCGGTCCCACGCCAGCGCCGGGGGCACGGACATATCCACGTTGACCTCCAGCACTCCCGACTGCGCCGAATGCACCGCCTGACCGTGCGCAGTGACCTACCCAGGCTGCCATCCGGAATGTTGGTGCAGCGTCTCGTCGCTGGATGATCACACAGCGGCATGACCCAGTTCCACTAGCGTGACAGCTGTGACGTCGCTAGAGGTCGTTGTGGTCATGGCGGGTATACCGCTGCTCATTACGGTGATGTTGGGGTTGCTGACCTTGGGGCCACCCTTTTTGCGGGATCGCCGGTCACGCCCCGACCGCCCATGACCGTGGCACGCACACCGGCTACCGGCCGTGGTGTCGAGCTGGGTCTGCTGGTGTTTGCCGCTGGGTTGGTCACGCTGGCGCTGGTGCTGGTGCAGGCCACCCAAAACCAGCAGCTGTCGCGATCGTTGGTGTATCTCGGGCTGGCCTATCTGGCCCTGTTTGGTGTCGCGCACGCGGCGGTGCGACGCTGGGCTGCCTACGCTGATCCGTTGATCTTGCCCTGTGTGGCATTGCTCAATGGTCTGGGCCTGGTGATGATCTACCGGCTGGACCTAGCCGGGGCCAGTCCAGGCGGTGGTGGCGGCCCACCGGGCATGGCGGGGGATGCCGCCCGGCAGGTGGTGTGGACCGCAGTGGCCGTGGTGTTGTTCGTGGCGGTGCTGTGGGGGGTCGATGACCATCGCCGGTTGGCGTCTTATGGCTACACCTCCGGTTTGGTGGGGTTGGGACTGCTGGTGTTACCCGGCGTGCTGCCGGCGAGTATTTCCCAGGTCAACGGGGCCAAGCTCTGGCTTCGGTTGGGCGGGTTGTCGATCCAGCCCGGCGAGTTCGCCAAGATCCTGATCATCGTGTTCGTGGCGGTGTTTTTGGTCAACAATCGCGAGTTGTTCACCTCCGCAGGCCGCCATGTGTTGGGCATGACCTTCCCCCGGCCCCGCGATCTCGGTCCGCTGCTGGCAGCATGGGGGTTGTCAGTCGGAGTGTTGGCGTTGGAAAAGGAGCTGGGCGCCTCACTGCTGATTTTCGGCGTGGTGTTGGCGATGGTGTACACGGCCACGGAACGGCTGTCCTGGGTGCTGATCGGGCTCGCGTTCTTCGCGGCCGGCAGCGTCGTGGCTTACCACTTGTTCGGTCATGTCCGGGTGCGTGTGCAGGTGTGGTCGGATCCGTTTGACCACTATTACGAGTCGGGGTATCAGGTGGCCCAGTCCCTGTTCGGGCTGGCCACTGGGGGTCTGGCCGGCACCGGGCTGGGCGGTGGGCGACCGGAACTGGTGCCGGTGGCCAATTCTGATTTCATCATGGCCGGCATTGGTGAAGAACTCGGCCTGATCGGACTGGCCGCGGTCCTGATGATCTACCTGGTGCTGGTGACCCGCGGTGTGCGAGCGGGCCTGTCGGTCCGCGATACCTTCGGCAAACTCCTCGCCGCTGGCCTGTCGATGACCCTGGCGCTGCAGGTGTTCATCGTCACCGGCGGCGTCACCAACCTCATTCCCGAAACCGGGCTCACCACGCCGTTCCTGTCCTATGGCGGTTCCTCCCTGCTGGCCAACTACATGCTCATCGCGCTGCTGTTACGCATCTCACACGCCGCCCGGCAACCCGCACCTGCCACCCCACCCGCTCCCCACGTCCCCCTCGCCTCCGCCGCCACCGAGCTCGTGGCCCGCCCCGGCAACTAGCCGCGCCCACACGCGGTAGCCGGTAGCTGCCGGAGACAACCCGTCGCCCTGAGGGTGTGGGTGCCGAATTGGTCATCCACGACGGTGACCTGCGGCATCGTTGTAGGGTGGTCATCGGGCACAGATCGTCGGCCGTGGCGATACGACTGCTGTATCTGACCTTCCGACAAGTCATGGCCTGGCTCGGACTGCTGGCCCGCGGCGCACAATCAAAAAACGCGGAAATCCTCGTGCTCGCCACGAGGTCCCCTGTTACGCCGCCAGGTCAGCAGGCCCCGACGTCCCGGGCCGACCGGGCCGTGTCCGCAACCTTGACCCGGTTGTCGCCCACACCGCGCCCTGAACCAAGCAGCACCACTGAGGTCACTACCACCGTCTGCGTCGCCGTCCCAGCTTCACCTCCGACGCCACGATCTGCTCGGCGGGTTGATACACGAATACACCCGGGTCGCATGACGCGGATGACTAAATGGGCACCCACAGGGTATCGACGGGAATCCGCTTCCGGGCGGCGGTGGACGGCTGGGAAGCTTGCTCGGTGATGATGCTCGGATGCCGTGTCCTGCGGTGCGTGGCTGTGCTGGGGTATCTGGGCGCGGTGCTGGTGGTGCCAGCGGATCTAAGGGTGGATCACCCTGTGGCTGGATCGACTATGGGCAGTTGGGTGGTAACGCATGATCTGGCAACGCTGCCCGCGCCAGTAACCCCACCGGTTCCCGGCACGCCGCCTAGTCCGACGGCGCTGGCTCCGGTAGCGGTGCCCGGTCTGCCTTTGCGAACACAGCCCTATCCGGGATTACCAGCCCGGTCTGGTCGGGTAGAGCCGCCCAGGATCGCTTTAACGTTTGATTCCAACATGACCGACGCGATGGTGCGGCTGTTGGCTACCGGTAAGGTGAACTCGTATGCCAACGTACGGGTGATCGACGAGCTGCAGCGCAGCCATACCCCCGCGACGTTTTTCTTGGCCGGTAAATGGGTCGAGCGCTATCCAGACGT
>JAJPIR010000258.1 GCA_021324675.1 Actinomycetota bacterium | reverse complement strand
GTGACCTTGATCACCTCGGCGCCGGTTTCGTCCATCGCCACCAGCTCGGTGACGTGCAGCAGTTCACCGGTCTCCCGGTCGGTCTTTTGCCGCCCGTCGTTGTCGTTCTTAGGCTGAGGGGCGCGGGAGACCACGAACTCCACGCCTTCGGTCTTGATTTCCAACTGCATCTGGCTGTTCTCCTTTGTTAGCGGGGCCGTTTGGCCCTCGCTCTTATGGAACGGCAAGATGTCGGTTTTGAACGGGTCCGCGAACTAGTCCGCAACTAGTCCCGTTACTAGTCCCGTACGGAGATGTCGGGGCCACTGGTTATGTTGGGTGGGCAGCGAATGAGGGGAGCGCAGCTGGATGGACGAGCCGAGACGGTCGGGATTGCAACAAGCGCGCCAAGACCGCGGCTGGACCCAGGAGGAGGCCGCTGACCAGCTCGCCCGTCTGGCGTGGATGCGCCGCGGTGAGCGGGTCGGCGTCAACGCCGACATGATCGCGAAGTGGGAACGGGGGGATAAGGGCATCAGCCCCCGCTATCGCGAACTGCTGTGCCTGCTGTACGGAGCCACGCCCGAATACCTCGGCATCGCCCGAACCAGCCGCAGCAAGACCCGCCCGCCGCAGCACAGTGCAGCTCCCGCGGGCACGGAACGCGGGCTGGTGGATGCCCTCGGCGGAGCCGCCGCCATCCTCGATCAGCTCGGTGCCGCAGGCGGCATCTTGCGCCCGCGGATGTTCGACGCGTGGAAGGACGATGTGATGCAGCGCCGAGCCCTGCTCAAGCTGATGGGCATCATGCCCGCAGTCACGGTGTTGCCCTCGGTCGCCGAGTCCGCACGACGCTCGCGCTCCGGTAAGCCCACCCCGGACAACGTCCGTGACCTGGACTACCTGGCCGACCGTTACCAGGCGCTGTACCACTCGACTGCCCCCGCCACCCTGATGATGCCTGTGGTGGCGCACCTGTCCACGCTCGGAGATCTGCTGCGCCAGGGCCCCGCACCGGCGGAACGGCGCCGGCTGCTGGCTAACCGCGCTCGGGTTGGCACGCTGGCCGGTCGGTTGTCGTTTTTCGACTTGCAAGACCCGATGGCGGCCCGCGCCTACTACAGCGTCGCGCTGGAAGCTGCCCGCGAGGCTGACGATCACTTACAGGCCGCCGCCGCGCTCGCCCACGTGGCCTTCATACCCGCCGCAGACCACGGATTCACCGCCGCACTGGACTACCTGCATGGCGCCAGTGGACACCTCAAGTCCCATCCGTGTGCTCCGGTTGCCTCGTGGCTGGCTGCGGTGGAATCCGAGATGCACACCAACGCCGGCAATCACACCGCTGCCCTGCACGCCATCGATCGCGCCCGCAACACGCTCGCCGCGCCCGGCCTGGCTCCCGACCTGCCGTGGTTCGACTACTACGACGCCACCCGGCTGCACGGCTTCGCCGGATACTCCACGCTGCGCGCCGACCGATACGACGACGCACGCACCGAGCTGACCACCGCGCTGGGCAAGCTGTCGCGCTCGGCGGTCAAACAGCGTGCGGTGTTCCTGGCCGATCTGGCCACCGTCGAGCTGCATGACGGCAATCTCGACCACGCCTGCCAGATCGCCTCCGACGCCGCTTATCAACTCCACCAGGCCGGGTACGCCACCGGTGCTGGGCGACTGCGTGATTTCCGCGCCGCGATCGAACCGTGGAGCACCACCACCCCCGTCCGCGTGCTCGACGAGCAGCTCGCCGCCCTGAACTAACCCTCACAGGAAGGACACCCCTGCCCATGTCGCCGATCCGCGCCGTCTGGTTCGACGTCGGAGAGGTCCTCATCAACGAAGCCCGGGAGTACGGCACCTGGGCCGACTGGCTCGGCATCCCGCGGCATACCTTCTCGGCAATGTTCGGTGCAGTCATCGCCCGCGGCGAGGACTACCGCCAGGTCTTCCAGTACTTCCGCCCCGGCTTCGACCTTGACGCCGAACGTCAAGCCCGTCTCGACGCCGGTTTGGGCGAATACCTCAACGGCCTCGACCTCTACCCCGACGTCCGGCCCTGCCTGCACGCGCTCAAAGACGCCGGCTACTTCGTCGGCATCGCCGGCAACCAAACCACCCGCGCGGGCCGATTCCTGCGCGAACTCAATCTCCCCTGCGATGTTCTGGCTACCTCCGACGACTGGGGCGTCACCAAACCTGACGTGGCGTTTTTCCACAAGCTCATCGCGGTCAGCGGCCACCAGCCCCACGAGATCGCCTACGTCGGCGACCGGCTCGACAATGACCTGGGCCCCGCCGCCGACACCGGCCTGCGCACCGTGTTTGTCAAGCGCGGCCCGTGGGGCTACATCATTTACCAGCCCGGTAGCGCCGACCTTGAACTCGACTCGCTGGCCGAGCTGCCTGATGCGGTCAAGAAACTGTCATCTAACTGAGCTGGGGAAATAAGCTCGACGCCTCCGGCGGGCCTTAGCTCCGGGATGGCCCCGGACCAGCGCGGGTATCCCATCCCATCGGCGCCACAGGCGTAGCAGACCAGGGGTGGGAATCCAGGTCGTTCAGCGCATGCGGTGCTCCACCTGGATTCCCACCCCTGGTCTGCTTCAAGGCACGCTCGCCGACGCGACGGGATACCCACTTCCAGCACCACTTGTGCGTGGTTTAGCGCAGTACTACGGCCCGGCGACCGGCACTGATCAAGCAGGCCAGTCGGTCACCACAGTGTGCAAGACAGTCAGCGCATCGCCAGATACTCGCGCGGCAACCGGCAGCCCGCCAGGCACCACCAGGGATAAGCGACGCCGCCGGATTGCGGTGCACGACTGCGGTGCCCAGAACCCGCCGAGGTGAATTTCATCAAGCCACTCGGTGCTCTGGCGCAGCCCGCGCAAGGGAGCATCTTCACCCGCTGCGATCCGCTGGAAGGTGAACCCGGCGTCTTTGGCCGCATCCAGCAGCCTCTTGGCCGCAGCCAGATCTGGGCTGTCAGTCATCTCAGGTCACCTGGTCAGGGATCAGGCTGCGCAGGTCTTCGATGCGCTTGATCACCTGCTCGACACTGAGCAACCGCGGATGAGCCCACGCCCAGGGCGGCCGGATACTGATCGTCTGATCCTCGTCATCGACATGCACCCGCAGCCGCGTGGTGCCGTAGCTGGTTACCACAGTCCGCTTGTGCAGCCGCGAGCACGGCGCGCCCCGCTGACCAGCACAGTCGGCGCAGCAGCTCATGCCTTGCTCCCTGCCGCCACCAAGGCGCGCCGCACAACTTGATGCTCCCTGGCCAGCTCAGCGATGTGGGCCCAGCGGCCAGGAAACACCGCACGGTCTTCAGCTAACTGGACCACCTCAGCCAGCAGCGCCGCGAGGGACTCGATTTCGTGCGCGGCATCCCCAACCGCACCCCGGTCTACCCGGTTCATCGCACACACTCCGGGCAGCGAGCACGCCCCGGTTCGGTCAGACTTGCCGCCAGCACCATGGCACCGCAGTGCGCGACATAGCAGCCCGCGTGGCGATGCGCCGCGGCTGATTGCTCTGACACCAAGTGCTCAACATGGGTCCGCGCGTCGATAACCCCGAGGGGGCGCATGCTGCGCTGCCCAGGTATCCCAACATGCGCGCCTGCGCGCTTGCTGTGTCGTCCTGCCATGGGAAGTTCCCTCGCCGGGTTCGGTGATCATTGCACCACCATCACACCGAGCGCATCGAACCGACAGAAGGTCTCGCCTCTAGTCTGATTGCTCCCGCTCGCACTAGTCCCGACCGGCAGAGCTGCTGAAGTCATGGCAGGGCCATGCACAAGCCGTGAATGCCCATGCGCGTGTCTGGTTCCAGATGATGGGTGACGGATTGTCTTCAGTTGATGGGTGACAGTGCCTAGCCGGTTTTACGGTTGGTGGTGTGACCGTAGGCCTTGTGTCGGGTGACCTCGTGGCTGGTGCGGGGAACGGTCTTGATCAGGTGGTCGCGGTGGTCGTAGATCCGGAGAGTCGCTTCGTCGACTTCGATGGTGACGATCCGGCCGGCGTAGCCCAGTCCGACTTGGACGCGTTGGCTGATGATTTGGGTACCGCCGCGGCAGGACACCGTGCACTACACCCGGGTGGGGCGCTGGTCGAGGATCGGACACGACCGTGATGGGGGGCCGTACACACCGTGCACGCCAGCCAGACACGCCGGGGACGTGGGAGGCTCGGGCATGACCCGCAAGCGCTCGCCGTTGCCGGTTCAGGTTCTGTTGTTCTTGCTGGCGACCCTGCTCGGGGCCGCCACCAACAATCTGACCAACAGCAGGGGTCCCCTTCCGTTGGGCTTGGAGTTCCTTAGGGATCAGTCGTTGCCGCTGACCGGCGTCACCGTGCTGTTGATCATCGGGGTAATGGTCTGGCAGCACTGGACTGAGGAGCGTCTGGCGTTGCCGGCTCATCCGGCCTGGGACTCGGATCGGCCGCCGTTCCCTGGGCTAGAGGCATTCACTGAGCAGGACTCGGCAGTATTCTTCGGCCGCGACGCTGAGGTCACCGAGCTGCTGGACCGTCTTCATCCGGTGGTTGCTGCGCAGGTCAATCGGCTGGTCGCGGTGGTCGGTCCTTCGGGTGCCGGGAAGTCGTCGCTTGTACAGGCCGGTGTGGTGCCGCGGCTGCGGCTGCGCCGTGGCGGCTGGATCGTGGTGCCGCCGATCGTGCCCGGGGATCATCCGCTGCGCAGCCTCGCCCGGAGTCTTGCAGCAGTGTGCCCGGGACACCCCACCGAGGACGTACCGGCTCCTCGCTTTGCCGACGAGCTTCGCACCGCGCAGGGCCGCCCGAATGCCCCGGTGCTGGTGATCGTCGATCAGGCCGAGGAGCTGATCACCCTGTCCGGACCGGCCGAGCGCGACGCCTTCCTCGGCCTGTTGGCCAGCACCCTGGATTCCGACCCGAGGCTGTGGATCATTATGATCATGCGGTCGGAGTTCCTGACCGCGTTCCTGGGCACCGAGCAGGCGCGGTTGTTCCGTGATCCGGTCGCGGTGGGGACGCTGGGTGGTACGGCGTTGGTTGAGGTGATCGAGCAGCCGGCGAGCCGCGCGGGGCTGACCTTCGATCCGCCGACCCTGCCGCAGCTGATGGCGGCCGATGCCGGTGGGGGTGATGCGCTGCCCCTGCTGGCGTACGCGTTGCAGGAGCTGTGCTTAGCCGCCGGGTCGGGTGGGGTGTTGACCGCCGACGCTTACCAGCGCATCGGCGGGGTCACTGGGGTGCTGACCCGGCAAGCTGACAAGGTCGCTGCCGAGCTCGGGGGCGCTGACAAACCGGTGCTGTCGACGCTGCTGAAGTTCGTGACGATCGGCGAAAACGAGCCGACCCGCCGGCGGGTGCGGCGCAGTGCGTTGTCCGATGCTCAGTGGCGGGTGGTTCAGGCGTTTATCGCCGCGCGGCTGCTGACCAGCGCCGCAGAGGGCGATGATGTCATTCTCGAAGTGGCGCACGAGGCGTTATTCCGGCACTGGGCCCCTCTACAGCAAGCCATCGAGGCATCCGCCGACCAGCTTCGCTGGCGCGCCGACCTGGAACGGTGGGCCAAGGACTGGGAGAGTTCTGGCCGCCAAGACGCCTATCTACTCCGTGACGAACGATTGAAAGCCGCTCAGCGGTGGGCCGTCTCGGACGGTGACGTGGTGGCTAGTCCTGCGTTGGTGGCGGAGTTCCTGGCCTGTTCCGACCGGGCCGACGTCGCCACTATGCAACGCCTGTCCGAGACCATCGCCCGCCAGGCTCTCGCCACCGTCGACCGTGACCCCGACCACAGCCTGCTGCTAGCGCTCGCGGCCTTGGAAGAATGCGCCCCCACGGCGCTTGCGCTTCGGGCGTTGACCGCCGCGTTGGTCGCCTCCCAGTTACGTGTCGTCCTCCGGGGCCACGACGATGGGGTTCAAGGGGTGGGGTGGTCACCGGATGGTCGGCGGCTGGCCACCGGGTCGCGCGATCGGACGGTCCGGATCTGGGACACCGACGGCGGTGACGAGCTTGTAGTGCTGCGCGGTCACGACGATTGGGTTTGGGGGGTGGGGTGGTCACTGGATGGTCGGCGGCTGGCCACCGGGTCGCGCGATCGGACGGTCCGGATCTGGGACGCCGACGGCGGTGGCGAGCTTGTAGTGCTGCGCGGTCACGACGATTGGGTTTGGGGGGTGGGGTGGTCATCGGATGGTCGGCGGCTGGCCACGGTGTCCGGCGATCGGACGGCCCGGATCTGGGACGCCGACGGCGGCGGTGGGCTTGTAGTGCTGCGCGGTCACGGCGATTGGGTTCAAGGGGTGGGGTGGTCACCGGATGGTCGGCGGCTGGCCACCGGGTCGCGCGATCGGACGGCCCGGATCTGGGACGCCGACAGCGGCGGCGAGCTTGCCGTGCTGCGCGGCCACAACGGTCCGGTTGAAGGGGTGGCGTGGTCACCGGATGGTCGGCGGCTGGCCACGGTATCCAGCGATTGGACGGTCCGGATCTGGGACGGCGACGGCGGTGAGCTTGTAGTGCTGCGCGGCCACGACGATTGGGTTCGGGGGGTGGCGTGGTCACCGGATGGTCGGCGGCTGGCCACGGTATCCAGCGATCGGACGGTCCGGATCTGGGATGCCAACGGCGGTGACGAACTTGCCGTGCTGCGCGGCCACGACGATGAGGCTATAGGGGTGGCGTGGTCATCGGATGGTCGGCGGCTGGCCACGGTATCCGGCGATCGGACGGCCCGGATCTGGGACACCGACAGCGGCGGCGAGCTTGCCGTGCTGCGCGGCCACGGCCTTTGGGTTCAAGGGGTGGCGTGGTCACCGGACGGTCGCCGGCTGGCCACGGTATCCGGCGATCGGACGGTCCGGATCTGGGACGCCGACAGCGGCGGCGAACTTGCCGTGCTGCGCGGCCACGACGATTGGGTTCAAGGGGTGGCGTGGTCACCGGACGGTCGCCGGCTGGCCACCGCGTCAAGCGACCGAACGGTCCGGATCTGGGACGGCGAGTCCGGCGCCGAGATCATCGTCGTCGGCGCCCATACCGGGGGAGTCGAAAGCGTGTCGTGGTCTCCGGACGGCAAACGAGTCGCCACTGCTTCGCAGGACGGGACCAGCCGGGTATGGGATGCGACGATCAGCATCGAGGATCTTGTAGCCACCGCCCGCCGCCGCGTCTCCCGGGAACTTACCACCGAGGAACGACGCAACCTGATGCTTCCTCCGACCGGTTAGCAACGAGACGCCCGGAGACCAGGCCGGCTACAGGGTCGCTGGTCGTCGGGTCAGTCGAACCCACCGTCGTGAACCAACACGGGTCACCACCCGGCCCCTTAACAAAGCCGTTCCGTATCCGGCGCTACTGAGTGACCTCGGTACAGCGCATGTGCAGTTCCACGGCGGTGAGTACCGCCCCTGTCTTCAGGCAGGCTCCAGACGTGATGACGTGACGTGATGACCCTGATGACCTGAAGCTACCTGTCAGACGCGCGACCTCGTCTGTCTGGGTCCAATTCTGCCCTCGATGTCTGGCCTCAATGTCTGGCCTCGAATGTCCCATGCGCGTGTCTGGTTCCAAGTGATGGGTGCCGTTTTGGCTTCGGATGATGGGTAACGGTGCCTAGGCGGTTGTGTGGTTGATGGTGTGACCGTAGGCCTTGTGGCGGCGGACCTCCTTGCGGCTGGTGCGGGGAACATTTTTGATCAAGTGGTCGCGCTGGTCGTAGACGCGCAGGGTGGTGTCGTCGACTTCGATGGTGACGATCTGACCGGCATAGCGCAGCCCGACTTGCACCCGTTGGCCGATGATCTGGGTACCGCCGCGACACGACACCGTGCGCTGCACCCGAGCGGGTCGCTGGTCTAGCAGGGGAGCCGGGCCTGGTGGGCGGGCGCCTTGGAGGCGAGCGCGTTTAATCGAGGTCAGAGTCAGCGGGATGGTCCGGGTTAAGACCCCGTCGATGATGACGTGGGCGACGGTAGTTTCCAGGCGCAGGGTGATGCGCCGCCCGGCGAATTGCTGGCCGACCGAGTGGTAGTTGCCCGCGATGGACACCATGCCTACAGCGTTGACGCTGCGGTGTATTTCCACGGGTACGCCGGCGGACAGTTCGGTCCAGGATGGTCGTGCTGGCGGGGGCGGACCCGCGGGGCGGGCGCCATGGGCGCGCAGCCGGGCCAGGTCGATGCTGGTCAGTCGGGACGGCAGGGTCTTGAGATGCTGCCCGTCGAGGCTTAGGTGCACGGTGGTGGTGTCGATCCACAAGGTCAGCGTGCGGCCAGCCCGGGCTGGACCCAGCCAAAACTGCTGGCCACAGATCCCGAGGTTGCCGCTAGCCGGCACGATCCGATCGAGTTCCACTGCATCGATGTCCAGCGCCTGGTCGTGGGTCCCGGCCAACTTTTGGGCGGTCGAGGCAGCGTGTGCCGACAGCGGGTCGGTGGCTGGCGGTGCGGGGTCGTCGGGGTCGTCGTCGATGGCGTCGAGGTCGTCAACACTTTCGCAGCGGGGGCCGGTGGAGGCTAATTCGGGCGGACGCCACAGTCCCAGCACGCCACGCTGCTCGACCGGGACCGGGGCGAACCGCTCGGCGGGCGTGGCCATATCCAGGGACTGGTGCGGGCGGGCCGTGTTGTACTCGGTGCGCCAGGCATCCACCGCGGCTTGGGCGGCCTCCAGACTGTCGAACGGGCCGTGCGGATCAAGCAGTTCGTCTTGGATGCTCCGATGCCAGCGCTCCACTTTCCCCGTCGTGGTGGGCGATCGAGGTTTGGTCAGCCGTTGGGTGATGCCGTTGTGCCGGCAGATCCGCTCAAACAACACCTCCGCCGGGCGAGGCGCCCCAAAACGACCGGTGAATTGTTTGCCGTTGTCGCTGAGCACTTCGTCGGGCACCCCGTACTCGGCCATCGCCGCCATGAAAGCCGTGCACACTGCCCGAGCCGTGGCCCGAGCCACCACCGTGCCGATCACCGAATAGCGTGAGTGGTCATCGATCCCGGAGATCAGCTTGGCCTCCCGGATCCCGCCCGCAGCCGCCGGATCCTTAATCAGGACCGACCCCATGACATCCAATTGCCACAACTGCATCGGCCCTGAGCGCTCCCAACGCCGGTAATCCTGCCGCCGACGCTTGCGCGGAATCGCGCCGACCAGACCGTGGCGGACCAGCACCCGATACACCGTCGACCGCGACGGCACCGCAGTGATGTTCAACCGGCGCAGTTCGTGCACCAGCCGGCGGGGACCCCACCGCGGATGGGCCCGGCGCAGCTCGCATACCCGAGCCTCCACCTCGGCGGCCAGCTGCCCGGGGTGGCGATGCGGGCGATGTGACCGATCCGTCAGCCCGGGCAGACCGTCTTGGCGGTAGCGACGCAGCCAAGCATGCACCGTCTTGCGCGATACCCCATAACGTTCGGCGACCTCAACAACAGGAACACCGCCGGAGAGAACCTCCATGACGGCGTGATAACGCTGCTCCACGACGCTCAACTCCACGAGCATCAGCCCCGGCTCCCCCCACGCGACACCAGTCGCGCGAAGCAGACCCGAGGACGGCAGTGTTACCCGTCATTTGGAGCCAGCGTGTCACCCATCAATCGGAGTCAGACAAATGTCCCATGCGCGATCTGTGAAGAATTTCCTTTCTCTGGTCAAGTGCGGCCTTCGGCCGCCGCCGCTGATCGCCGGGCCGGTCCGGTCCTCGCTCCCGCTGCGGGCGGCCGGCCCGACGGCGGCGCACGAGATAACCCAGACGTCGAGATCATCCAGACCATTTTCAATGGCCAGCCCGGGGGTTGACGAAGACGTCGCCATCGAAACGGCCGCTCGTGTTCGCCGCCGACCGCCACGAATTGCGCTACGCTATGGAGATCAAGTAACGATGCGGCCACTTTCAATGACCGCTCCGGACGCCGACCGCCCTTGTGGGGCTCGAATATAGGGTTGCGGGCATGACCTGCGGTTTTCGGTACTGATTCGATCGTGTTGCGATCTAGTATTCACTGATGAGTCCGTGAGAATCGATCTACGGCGCACCTTGAGTCAAGCAGCACCACTCCAACCGCTCCCACCACCTGTCACCGCACCACCCTCGCCTCTGACGTCGCGAACGACTCGGGCGCCCGATCCACAAGTATGCCCAGGTCGCATGACGCGGACAACCCATTCGGTACCCACACGGTCTTGTCAACGACCTCACCATACTTTGCCATTACCAGCCATAGAGCGTTAAGGCGTGGCCGCTGAAGTAATGGCCGACAGCTTCTCGAATATATGGAACCATGTTGACGGGAAGATCGCCTGTATCGAACCAGCGTAGGTCGTCGCACTTATGCGGTTCCATGTTGACGATATCCCCTTCCCATCGTTCAATCTCGAAGAAGAAAGCGAGTCGTCCTATGCCATATGAGTTATGCATCACCTGTACGAATCGCATGTCGTCCGGGTCAACGTTGATATTCAGCTCTTCCTTGGCCTCACGCGCTGCGGCTACTACTACGGACTCGCCCAGTTCGAGATGACCCGCTGGAACGCTGTATTGGCCATTCGCGAACCCAGTGCCACAGCGACGACCAAGAAGAAGCTGACCCCTATTCATGATCAAGAGGTTGACGTCAACGATAACACGGGGTCGATCTAGTGTGATCCCTGCCAAGCTTCCACCCATTACCGCCTTGACTGTGGAGGGGTCTTCATAGGCCAAGGTCTCCTCAACGCTCTTCACTCGGGTAACCTTTCTGGTGCAGGGATTATGATGAAATGATGTGGCAGGTGCGACAGACTCGGTCCACGCTAGCGATCAAGACGAGTCATGTTCCTCGTCGAATATTGAGGATGCTTTCAACGGCGACCACAACGTTATTGATACTTGGTTCGGCATCGATAACCCACAACGGGCAGCCGATAATTCCTGAGTAGTATGTAGCTATATCCCGCTGGAGGGCAGATAGGATCGCGACGTCACGCTCAGTCTTGATTAACCGGCCACCCGGACTTTTTTTGATGCGCTCCAAGACTACCTGCGGGGGAGCATCCAGCAGGATGATTACATTGTAGGCGTACCGTTGTAACGTAATGGGTGTATCCGGATTTGCTTGCCAACCGAACTGTTCTCTGGCAACGGCATGCGAGTCCACGACGAGCCACCTGTTAGGATCGGACGCCGTCGTGTTGCTAGCTAGTTCGACAGTGGCTTCCTGAATATCACTAGGAGTCACTATGTTGGCTGCTGAGGCGCGGAACTCCGCGTAGCTAATGGGATTGGCTAGTCTCCTCTCGACTGCTAGGTGCAATAGTTGACCGAAGCTAATCGTTTCGACCGCGTCTGAATTGCGGTCAGTCAGTTGTCTAGCGACTGAGGACTTCCCAATGCCTGGCGATCCAGTGAGGAGCGCGATCACGTGGCCTCCGTGCTCTCTGTGTGACAAGAGACCTTAGGCTTGCGGGGTTGTGGAGCGCTATGTGGACAATCTGACGATCTTTGGGGATAACCTTCATGAATCGAGGAGAGACTGTGGGTATCTCGGTATTTCCGACTCTGAATCCGCAGATCGAGCCTGTGGGTAAGTGTCGATGCGCTGTTGATGACAGCAGCATAGGGAAACCTGCGTCACCTTCAGTGAGTAGTTCAGGCGTCTTCACGGGCGATCGATGCCCTGCCGCCCCGATTGGCAGATATGATAGTGCTGCCGCAAGCTCGGCACCGCTACTTCATGTGGCGAACTAGCGGAGTTAGCCTGCCTGAGGTCGCCCAAGTAGTTGAATTTGGGGTGAGCTGCTGGGTCACCTCCGTGGGGATCTTGTCTTCTTGTCTTGGCTGCTGAAACCAAGATCGACAGAGGTCGGTGGGGGGTGGTTACCAACCGGTCCTGCGTCGACTGAGCCTCCGGACATTAGCGCCCTGGGGTGTAGGGATCGAGGATCGAGTGCAATGTCGGCCTGCGCCCGATGGCATGGCGACCTTAGCGATCTACGGCTGTGTCTCGGCGGCTGTCATCGCTGGGTTGTTCTTTTCCCTTCTCCCGTCGGGACAGCTTGGTTTTCAGGCTCGCTTTGGTCGCGGTCGGTAGGCGCAGTGCGTCAGCGCGCTGGGTGAGGAGATCGATCACCTCAGTTGCGGTGTAGCCAGCTGCGACGCACGGTCTGCAGCGATGTCACCATGGCTGACTCCGGTCCCGAGTAAAACAGCCTGACCTGCATGGTTAATGGTCGGGTTGTTACGGTGCAGCTGCGGCTGCGATTCAAACTTGAATGCACCACCGAAAGGTCATCTTAACTGGATAGTGAGAGCCGCGCACCGGCTAAAAAAGCGTCATAGTAGGTTGCTGCGTCACGATAGAGTCCCGCAGGTCTAAAAGTCGTCTTGTGGACTCCTCAACGTCGAGATTCCTGCGTACTTCGGACCAGCGCAGGTCGCGCGGAACTGTTAGTGGCGAGTAGAGCGAGACTAAGAACGGTGATACGAGATGCGCTCGGAATGCAACCCTGTAAGAACGGCCCGACGAACCCACGCGGCGCTCTAACTTGACTACAGAAGTGACTTGTGAGGGACCAACAGGACTACCGGTGGCCAGATTACGCACCGAATCTACGTTAAACTGACACTCCCCTGGTACCGACTCGTATAGGTCGCTCCCAGAGCTGCACACTAGCGCAAAATGGCGCGCTACGGAGCCCCGCACTGGCGGGCGGCTAGTAATCGCCGAAAATGCGGGAATTTCATAGCTGTTGCCGTCTAGACCTACTGCTTTCTGCCACAGTACTACTTCGGCTGGAGCTACATCGATACTGGCGGGGCGAGAGAGCATCGGAGTAAAAAGGACTTCGGGACTGCCGCAACTTTGCAGCAGCACGGCAAGCGACGGTCGAATGCTATTACCAATCCCCCAAAGGAAGGTACCGTCGTTAGCTCTTCGTTCGTACTCTTTGCGCCGAATGATCTGGTTAGATGGCTCACCTGCTTCAGCTCCGAACTTGCTCCAGCAGAAGGCACTCGGTAGCTCCACCACAACCCCCACGTCGCACCAGGTTTAGCTGGTTAACGCGCGACACGCCGGCGGGGTGACGGGACAGCAGGCCGACACCGCGCTAGAGTTACTATATCGAGATTGGGCACACTGGCGTAAGGAGGCGCGCCACCGGCGCCGGGGAAGGGTTCGATGGCCTCGACCAGATCCTCCTTGACACGAGAGCTGCGAAACGCAGGCATCACTAGAGCCGCTATTGACGCAGTCTGGCCAGAATGGTGGAGTGCTGAGGCTGAGCAGTCCCTGTCAGCCAAAGCGGAATTGCGATATACCATTGCGAGACGGCTCGGAATCTCGCCAACCTCACTTTTTGAGGGCCAGCCAAAGTTCATATGGCGAGATAACGCGAAATTCAAAAACCTTGGCGACACAACCGTCGAGGAACAAGCGATCCTCACTTCCTTCGGCACGTCGGTCGCCCGGGCAGCGATACAGGCGACACCGGCCGAGGACGCTGGGCGATACATGGCGTCGGCGATTCGAGGCGCGTTAATCGAATCAGGCCGCCTGGTCGATCTGCCAGGACTTTTACAGGTGTGCTGGGATATAGGAATCCCGGTAATCAAGACGAACCTGCTTCCACTCAGGCGTAAGTTGATGCAAGCGATGTCCGTAGAGTTCAACGGTCGGTACGCGATTCTTATAGGCCGCAATACCCGTCATCCCGCTTGGGCTGCATTCGTAGTCGCACATGAACTCGGGCACATTTTTATGGGCCACGTCACCTCAGGCTCCGCACTGTTGGAGATTGGCGATCCGCTCCTCAACCAAGAGCCGGACGCCGAAGAGATGCAGGCCGATCAGTACGCCTTAGACGTGCTAACCGGAAGTCCTGTTTTTGCGGTCACCGCCGATGTCGAAGGTTACTCGTCAGCACAAGTTGTTGAGGCGGCGAGCCGGATGTCCTTAGAGTTGAAGGTCGACCCAGGCGTCATTGCATTATGCCTCGCTCACGCAACGGATCGATGGGCGCAAACGATGAACGCGTTAAAGATCCTTCCCGACCAATATTTGCGAGATGATGTCGGGGTAGGAATTAACTGGCTGGCCTCGCAGCGATTCGATTGGGATAACCTATCAGACGAGCGGGCGGTATTTTTGCGAACCGTGATGGGGTCGTCGAGTGCCAGGTGAGACGGCGACTGTCGACAATGACGTCCTGTTTAAAATGGCTTGCTTCGGTTTGCTCAACGAGCTACCGGACGCGGTCGATGTACCATCGCCCTCGCTCTATGTTCTTGGCGCCGCGAGGTTTGTCGTCGGCAAGCTTATCAAGACCAGTCAGCGCGTAGTAGACAGAGACAATGCGAATGCAGCCTTCGAGGCCTTCCTCGGTAGCGTATCCGAGATCGAGCCAAGCGATAACGAGTTGAGCTTGTCGACGCGAATCGAGGAGCTGGCAATCGAACGTGGACTGGATCTCCACGCGGGTGAGAGCCAGCTATGCGCAGTGTCAATCATGCGCGCGATGTCCTTACTGATAACGGGTGACAAGCACGCAATCATTAGCATCGAGACTCTGTTCGATACACTGGAGGAGCTGTCCTACCTAAATGATCGAGTAATGTGTCTAGAGCAGATCATTCTAACGCTCGTCATCAAGCTTGGCCACGAGGCGGTTCGGCAGAAGGTATGCCCTTCAAGCAAGGTTGATACTGCGATTGCTATCTGCTGCGGGTGCGCTTTATCCTCTCAGTCTCGAGAGTCGATGGTCGACGGACTACGCAGCTACATTCGAGCACTGCGTCAGGAAGCTCCGAGGCCGTTGTGCACCACAAGCTAATTTCGGAGGAAGACAGCATATGGTTCAGTAAGCCTCGCGATTAGGCCGATCCGAACGCTTGCCTCAGTGGGGCAGACTTGATCATTTGTCACTTCTAGACATGCCTTATCGACACGCCCGCGCACGTAACTATTCCCAGGCTTCCCTCTGCTATTTCCGACTGCGACCTGTGTATCTGATAGATCTAGTCGACTCTCCACAACATCCAAGGAGTCGATGCATAGAGCATACCTCGACCCCACGACATTTATAGGCTCCGGGACCGGCCGCCACAACTCCCCATCTACGGAGTACTCTTCCGCGCGCAACTGCTCCGCAAAGTGTCTTGAATCCATGGGCTGCATGGCGAGGACAACTGGGTGACCAGCAGCGGCGTATTGACGCGCGAATGGTTGCACCATGGTGCGCGGATGGCAAGTATTCCCACCGTACCCCCACATGGCCATGCCCTCGTCGTCGATCTCCTTCTGCTTACGGGCAATAATGTCCGTCAACTTTTCTCGGGCATGAGTGCCCACCTTCATGTACAGAATGGCACTACCTCGCTCAAACACGCTAGTCACCCCCATCCTTTATGTACTCAAAGGCGTACTCCGCGTCGGACGCCATCCCGTAGTCGACTCGCTTCCGCTCACGAACGTAGCGGACCCGAGGTTGCTGCGCCAGCCCATAAAAGTTCTCGAGACGCCCAAGATCCACAATCGGCATACTTACCACTTCGCGACCATTACCGGGAAGCGAAGTGAAGATTAGGTTGCAAGACTTCAGGTTCGGATTATCGTCGAGGTGGTACTCGTGTAACCTTGGCATCATGCGGCTCACAAAAAATCCCTTCGCCGCAGCAAAGGTTTGGACTTTGCCTAGGACGACCTTCGGCCACGCGAGCTCCTCGTCATCGGCAATTACCACGAGCCCCTCGCCTTCGTAACCAAGGGCCTCAATGCCGCGTTCCACAAAGAGATTCACGCTTTCGCCATCATTGCTCGCCCCCCAGGGCGGATTTGTGTAGAAGCAGTCAAAGTACCGGCCGCTGGGGAACTCGTCCAGGCAGTTGTAAAGCTTGCCCTCTAGGGTGGCTAGCCTCTCGCGATCTGCGAACCTATTGATCGCGCCAACGATACGTTCGTCGAAATCGTAGACGATTATTCGACTAGGGCCGTAGCCAATGATTTCGCGGGCGTGTAAGTAAGCGACGCATACACTAATTGCGTCACCGTCACCGATAAACGCTAGCTGCTTCCCAGCGGCCCAGCTCGCCACGAGCTCGCTCTGCATAACCATGTCGCCGGCCTTCATGTAGATCTGATCAAACTCGCGAATGGGCCTTGGACGATTTTGGATTACGTCCGAAACTGCATTGATAGCCGCCTTCAAGTCTATCTCGGGCGCCACTAACGCCTCCTCCGCTGGGGCCAAGGTACGAGCATACATCGACGGCACCGAAACGGCGCCGCAGGGCCAAGTAAGACAAGTCAGCAGGGCGCGGCCACACGCGTAAATAAGCCGCCAGCCCATTTTTCTAAACGAACCTGGGCCTAGATGATACAGTAGTCCGTAGTGGAACGGCCTGGCGTTCGCCCTACTGTAGATCGGCAGCTACTAGGAAGGCGCCTCACCGTCATCATTTAGTTCGTCGGATGGGGTGATCAGGGCGAGGTACACGTGTTCCGTGGTGATCTCCGCCGCACAGCTTGCAGCAAGGAGTGCGTAGGCAAATTCCTCACCGCCGTTAGGTTCCGAGAGCCACCACGCGGCGGCATCGATCAGGGCAAGGCGCTGAACCGCGGAGAGGTGCGCCTCACGCTCGCTCAGGATTGCCACAGCAGCCAAGCGTTGCCGATTTGGGATGACGCGGGATCCGCGCGGGAATCGCACGATCGGCGGATCGTCGTCACCGACGACCGCAGCGGCCAACTCCAGTGTTCGTGACAGGTCCAGCTCATCGAGGCACGGCCGGGTCGGGTGGTGGAAGATGCGTGATACCGACGTCCACTCCTGCAGCACCCGGGCGATCGACCGGGCACGCCAAGGCGCTAGCCGCAGCACCACACTCGCCGACTCCTCGCCGTCCAGGACAAGCGTGCCGCCGTCCAACTCCACCACCTCACCGTGATCAAGCACCACCCGGATCCAGTCCGGATCGAGTTGCCTAGGGTCTGGCATCGGGTCTCCACCCTCTCTACAGGGTTGGCGATCAAGGCCGGGGGTCGGTGTTCGCAGCACCAGCCCTCGGCCGCCTCATTAGAGGGCGGGTGCCCCCTGATCTCACTTGCTCATTCATCACGAGACCAGGTCCCGCGCCTGGTCCGCGCTGCGCCTTCACGGCTAGTCCCAGCAGCCTCGGTACTGTCTTTCGAGCAGGACGCAGCAACTCGCGTTAGTCGGCTCGGCCAGGGTGCCAGGCCGGACGGAGTCAGCAAAAAGTCAGCAACCCACTGACATGCGATGTCACCAGAGCACGCGATGCGGCGACCAGCGAGCACGTGACGGCACTTGTTGATACTGGTCGTCACGCTGTACGCGCGTTCGGGACGAAGAGGCCGTGGGTTCAAATCCCGCCACCCCGACAGTCTGAAATACCAGGTCAGCGGCTTGTTCCGCTGACTACATGATCGGTTATTGGGGTCGAAATCGGGTCGTACAGCTGCGAAATACAGCTGCAGCGGTTAGCCATCGAGGCTGGCGCCCAGTCGTTTGAGTGCTTCCCGGGTGGCTGCGGAGGAGGCTGATGCGTAGATTTCCATGGTCACGTCGAATTGGGCGTGGCGCAGGATCTGCATCACGATGCGGGGATGGACGTCGAGGTCGACCAGCAGGGTGGCGCAGGTGCGGCGGGCGTCGTGCACGGTGATGGGGCGTAGGCCGGCTGTGGTGCAGCGGGCGGCGAAATAGCGGTTGAAGTTGCGGGGCTCGATGGGGTCGCCGTAGCGCGTGGTGAACACCAGCTCGGAGCGGTTCCAGGCGGTGCCCGCGGCTGTGCGGGCGCGGTTTTGCGCGGTTTGCCGTTGGCGGAGCGCGGTGAGGCAGATCGAGGGCAGCGGCAGGGTCGCGTCGGAGGCGTGGGTTTTGGTCTCTCGGTGCAGTAGTTGGCCGCGGACGCGTTGGAGTTGGCGCCCGATGGTCAGCTCGGCTGCTTCCAGGTCGAGGTCGGGCCAGGTGAGGCCGAGGACTTCGCCCTTGCGCAGCCCGAGGACCAGGATGAGCACGTAGGCGGCGTAGAGCGCGTTGTCGGCGCGGCGTACCGATTCCAGGAACGTCCGCGCTTCGTCGCTGGTCCAGGGTTTTCTTTTGCGCGGGCGCCGGGTCGGCAATTGGGTCATGGTGACCACGTTTTTGCTGATCAGCTCCTCGCGGGCGGCCGAGGACAGCGCGGAGCGCAGCACGGTGCGCAGATCGCTGACCGTGCGCGGAGAGGGCACCCTACGGCAGCATTTGCCCACCGCGCAACAGCGACGGGCTTTGTCCGGTCGGCGGGCGTCTTTGCCCTGGGCGCAGCACTGGCAGGTGGTACGGACTTTGTTGAGCCAGGTTTGCACGTCTCGCACGGTGAGCTTGTCCAGGCGCTTGTTGCCCAGACCGGGCACGAGGTAGAGCCGGGTCAAGGTTTCGTAGGTGGCACACGTCAGGGGCGCGAGGTTGGGCGCCACGATTTCTTGCAACCAGTAGGTGAGGTAGTCGGCGAGTTTGGGGACCTTGGTGGTGACGGGGCCGCTTTTGGCTTGTTTTTGCAGATCGATCCAGCGGCCGTGCAGGTCGTCGCGGTCTTGGCCGTAGATCCATTTGCGTTCGCGGGCTCCGAGCGGCGTGGTCACCCACACGTAGGCTGCGTACCCGTTGCGGTAAGCGAACAGCGAGCCCTCGCCATTGGCTCTGGCTTTCGGCGTGCTCATGCGCAGGCCTCATCGACGCGGCGGGCAATGTATTCGTCGACCCATTCGGGTAGGACGCGGCGGTGGCCGCCGTCTTTGAGCGAGCGGATCTGTCCGGTAGCGATCAGCAGTTTGGTCTTGGAGAGCCCATAGCCGAGCTGGTCGGCGACTTCGGCTACGCTGTACCACTTGCGTGCCATGAACGGCGCAGACGTTAATTGCTGCGGGGTATCCACTCCTGATATCCCTCCACGGGCAGGTTGTTCTCTGGTTGGGCATTCGATGTAGCGGGCGGGGCGGCTTGTCGTTATTCGCCAGCTCGAGGGGAGCCGCGATAGTCATGTCCTTTCGCCGCGCTTAGCAGATCTGTCGCCTAGTGATAGGTTTATCCACGCTCTGCGCGGCGCGACGGTCAAGCAATAATCGCAAAAAGATTCGATGTTCTTTTCGGCACAATCCCTCGTGACGCTGGTATCATCACTGAATGCTGACCAAATTGGGTCCGATTCAGACTTTAAAGGACGCCGGCGCCTTGAATGGGGTCGTTGGCCGTGCTATCGCTCAAACGACACGCTGCCGTATGTTCACCTGGCTGAGACCGGATAGGCAGCGTTCACCATGGCCAAAAAGTCAGCGGTAATTGACGAGTCGCCGGGTCGGATATCGCGATGTTGGGTGGTTGGGGGTGGAAAAAGCTATTGCCGGTATACAGCGATCGCCCACGGCGAACGGCTCATCGCTTTCGTCAGCGGCTTGTGGGTGTGGTGTCGCCGCCCGACTACGCTGCCCAACCAGCGGTCGTCTCGCGCTGTTGGTTGTCCGGTGTCGCCCGTCCCACCCCGATCAAGGGTTGCGCTCGCCGACGATCGGTCACGGCTGGGGGCGCGGAACTCGGGAGTACGACATCGCCGGAGTTCGGCCGGGCTGTCGACCGTCGCTGGCTGCTGGGCTGGGATTTGGTGGCCTGCGGTGCCGAGGTCGGCGTGTTGAAGTTGCTTCGGGATTCGTGAACTGGTTCCATTTTTCGCGATTCTCTTCCGGATGGGCTGAAGACAGGGGGCGTGGGTTGGCTGTCGTGCCGGTCCGGGACTTGCGCTCGTATCGACCAGCGGCCTCGCCGGAGGAGCTTGAGCAGTTCGAGATTGACGTGTTGGCGGAGCTGGTGCTGGCGCGGTCGTCGGCTGGGCTGGCGGATGGCACGATCCGCAGCGACTTGAGCAATCTGGAGCAGATTCGGGAGTGGTTCGGCCGGCCGTTGTGGGAGATGCAGCCGCAGGACGCGGACACCTACTTCGGTCAGGTGCTGCGCGCAGCTCCGAGTGGGACTCGGCTGGCCCGAGCGGCTGCGTTGTCGGTGTATTTCGAGTTCTTGGAGCTGCGGCACAAGGTCGCGTTGCACGCGATGACCGGCCGGGTGGTGGAGTGCCCGATTGACGAGATGAATCGGCCTCGTGGCAGCAAGGACGCCAAGCTGCGGATCCCGCCGCTGGAGACCGAGATCCGCGCCTTGTTCACCGGTTGGGCGCAGGAGTTGGCGACGTGTCGGAAGTTCGCCCCTGCGGCACGCAATTATGCGGCGGCGCGGTTGATGGCCGATGTTGGGTTGCGGATCAACGAGGTCCGCCACCTGGATCTGGCCGACGTCCGCTGGGAGCTGGGCCGGTTTGGCAAGCTGCATGTCCGGGTGGGCAAGGGCGCGCGAGGGTCGGGGCCGCGGGAGCGGATGGTGCCGCTGCTCAACGGTGCCGGCCGCACGCTGCGCTGGTACATCGAAGACGTGTGGGGCCAGTTCGGTGACGATCACACCCGGCACGGTGCCCCGCTGTTTGTGTCCGAGCGCGTGAACGGGGATGGTTCGCGTCGCCGGGTTGGTTATGACACGCTGCGCGCTGGGCTGGCCGAGGCGACCGGGAGGCACCTGCCGTCGTGGGTGGGCCGGTTGTCGCCGCATGTGCTGCGGCATTACTGCGCTTCGCAGCTCTATCTGGGCGGCGTCGATTTGATCTCCATTCAGGAGATGTATGGCCATGCCTGGGTGGCCACCACGATGAAGTACGTTCACGTGCATCGCAGCCGCATCGAGGACGCCTGGATCGCCGGTCAGAAACGCGTCGCCGCGCGCCTGGAAGGACTGATGTGAATGCGGTGGAACTTGCGCCTGGCGGCGGCCAACCGCGGCATCTGGCAAGCCTCGGATTTGCAGCGCCAGTTGGCCGAACGCGGTCTGGTGATCTCCGTGGGTAAAATGTCCCACCTGTGGTCGGGGCAGCCCGCGTCGCTCAAGCTCTCGGATCTGGACGTGATCTGCGCGGTGCTGGGCTGTGAGATCGGGGAACTGCTGATCCCTGAGCCGGACAAGGTGGCCCGTCCGAACACCGACAGCGAGCAGAGCGCCGCCAACGCAGCGGCGCAGCCACCGCGGGTGGTGCCTCGTCGGCGAGATGGCCGTTCGGTGCCCCCCACCTGATCGATGGTCACCCGCGAGGGCACCGGTCCGAGGATCGCCCGGTCGGTGACTAGCTGCGCCGAGTGCCTGGCCTGGGGCCAGACCTACGCCCAGGGCGTGTGCCTGGCTTGCTACAACTTCGCCGCTGCCCGTTTCGGCCACCATGTCGGCGAGTGCGGCGGCTGCCGACGTCGGGTGCGGCTCAAGCGAGGCTACTGCCGGCTGTGCTGGTGTCAGGCCCGGCTGGATCGCGACCTCGCCGCCGAGGATCCTCGCTCGAAGGTCGTGCTCGCCCCGTTCCTGGCTAAGGTTCGCTGCCACCAACTGTTTTTGGCCGACATGTACCACCCGCGCGCTCGTCCACGAGCGGTTCCTCGACGTCGCGGAGCCAAGGGACGGCCCCCCAAGCCGCCACCAGCGGTAGCGGTCCGTCCCCGGACCGATTGGGTCCAGCTCACGTTGTTCACCGACTTGCCCCGCACCTACCGCTACGGCAGCGTCGATTTGAGATCTGCCTCGAGGCCGGACAATCCGTGGCTGGCGTGGGCGCTGTATCTCGCGCACGCGATGGCCGAAAGCCGCGGGTTCACCCCGATCGTGCGACGCACCCTCAATCGCAACCTGGTGATGCTGCTGGCTAACCACGCCGAGGGCGAGATGGTGCGGGTGTCGGATTTCCACCACGTGATCACCCATCGCGGCGCCAGCCTGATCCACGTCCTGGACGTGCTGGCGACGATGGGCATCCTCCACGACGATCGACCACCGGTGTTCGACACGTGGCTGGAATCCAAACTCGACACATTCCCGCCCACGATCGCCAGCCCGCTGCGCGGGTGGGCCCGCGTGGTGCGCGACGGCGGACCCCGCCGCCGCCCGCGTCGACCCGGTACCGCCATGGCCTACCTCAACGCGGTGCGACCGGCGCTGCAGGCCTGGTCGGCCACCTACGCCCACCTGCGGGAAATCACCGACGACGACATCGTGGCCTACCTCGATACTCTGCACGGCGAGCCACGACGCACCGCCGCGGTGGCCTTGCGCTCGCTGTTTAGGTGGGCCAAACAGCAGGGGGTGATCTTCCGCAACCCCTGCCGCCGAGTCCGGCTCGGGAAACGCACCGTGCCGGTCTGGCAGCGGCTGTCCGATGAGGACATCACTCGTGCCGTGCAGGCCGCGAGTACCCCGCAGGCGCGGCTGTGCGTCACGCTGGCCGCCGTGCACGCGGCCCGTCCCGGCCAAATCCGAGCGCTGCGCCTCGATGACGTTGACCTGGGCAACCGCCGACTGACCATCGCCGGCCGAACGCGCCCGCTCGACGAGCTGACCTACCGCGTGCTTGTTGAGTGGCTCAACCACCGACGCAGTCGATGGCCGCATACCGCCAACACCCATCTGTTGATCAGCAAGGAAAGCGCGCTGCGGCACGGCCCGGTCAGCGCCCCGTTCATCCGCAACTCGCGAGGTTTGCCCGCGAACCTGGAACGGCTGCGAATCGACCGGCAACTCGAGGAAGCCCTCGCCTGCGACGGTGATCCCCTGCACCTGACGGCCGTGTTCGGCATCGCCGAACAAACCGCCATCCGCTACGCGACCAACGCCCGCCAACTCCTCGAAGACGATCACGCCGCCACGCCCCCGGGTTCCTGGCGAACCCCAGCATCTGACCCCCACAATGAGGCCGACGAGCACTTGGGTTCCCTCTGAATGTGCTTCAGTTTTCCCGAACCCCAGCAGGTCGACTT
>JAJPIR010000007.1 GCA_021324675.1 Actinomycetota bacterium | reverse complement strand
GAACCGGCTGGTCCGTTGGGCGGGTGCGCCAGGCCAGCCGTTGTCCGAGCAGGAGCGGCCCCGCGAAGCCGGGAATGCACAGATAGCCGGATGCAGTGGCCTGGCATTGCTAGGCGCAAAGGCGGTTGGTTTAGCGCGATCCCGGCGATCATCTGGCCCGGCCCGAGGTACTCCACAACCGACCGGATCATTGCAGGACCACCATCGAGTCACCTTTGCCCCTCGGAAGTGCGAAGTCGGGCCCGCGCCGACCGCGCTCACCTGCTACCGAATCATGCGCAACGCAGCCGATGATTGCGCGATATAAGAAAAATCTTGCGGTCAATGTCGTTGGTAGGGCACCAGTTGCATCTACGCTCGGTGATGCACTGTGGCCGGAATTGGGCCGCCGGCGGTCATGGTGAATGGCAGCGCCAGCGGGAATTCGTCATCGATCGAGCAGATTTCCACTGCGCGGACCAGGGTGGCTAGCCCGAGGGTGGCTTCCAGCATGGCGAAGTGGTCGCCGATGCACGACCGTGGTCCAGCGCCAAAGGGGAGATACTGCCAGCGGTTGCGGCCTTTGGATCGGTGCGCAGCGAAGCGGTCAGGATCGAATCGCTGGGGGTCGTCCCACAGCGCGGGGTCGCGGTGCAGCGCGTAGGTACCCACGATGAGGTTGGTGCCCGCCGGGATTCGGAAGCCGTCAACGACGATGTCGGTCATGGCCAGGCGCCCGATGGCGGCAGCGGGAGGGCACAGCCGTAGCGCTTCGTGGATGACCTGCACGGTGTAGCTCAGGTGAGGCACGTCGTCAACGGTGAGCATCCGCGGGCCCAGCGCGCTGGCTTCGGCCGCGACGCGATCTTGCATCTGGGTGTGGTGTCCCAGTGCCCACAAGGCGTAGGTCAGCGTGGTCGCCGTGGTGTCATGCCCAGCGACTAAAAAGGTGATGAGTTCGTCGCGGATGGCCTTATCGGTCAGCGGCTGCCCGGTGGCCGGGTCGGTGGTCTGGACCAAACGCCGCACCAGCGGGGCATCGCGCGAGGGGTCGGCCCGGAATGCAGTCAAGGCTTCCTCGACCACTTGATGGATCACTGCCATAGATTTGCGAAAGCGCCAGCGTGCGGGGGTAGGAAGGGCCGCTGGAACACGCACCGGACGCAGCGCTCGACGGCTGGGATACAGCAGAATCCGCGTGATATGCGGACCGAGCTGTCCAGCGCGCTCGCCCAGCTCGAGCCCGAAGATGGACCTGCCGATCACGCGCAACGTCAGCGTGCGGCAGTCCTGGTCCAGATCGACCTGCCGACCTGAGGCCCAGCTCGCGGCCAGTTCCTCAGCAGCACCAGCCATGTGCCCCGAGAACGTGGCGACGTGTTGTTTGGTGAACAACGGTTGCAACGCTCGCCGTCGCGGCAACCACTGCTCGTGGGCCATATTGAACACATTGTCGCCATGCAGGCGCGACTCCACATGCACGATCATTTCCTTGTCGATGGCCGCGTCCGTGCCCGCCAGCACATCCCGGGCGCCCTGGGGCGAGGTCACCATCGCCGCCACCGGGGTGATCCGGCGCGGACCCAGCTTGATCAAGGCCACCGGCCCGCTGACATCCCGGATCCGCTCAGCGCCGGTGTGATAAGCCGTGACTGCGCGCAGTCGCTGCAGCCACGGCAGCGTCACCCACGGCGCCAGCGGGTGCGCCTGGGGATCGGCGACCTGCGCGGTAGCCGTCATCTGTTCCACCTCACCTTGGGCGATGCCTCATCGAGCACCGACTCTGACTATTTTTCCTTAGCCGATCGTTCAGCTTCGAGGAAACTAGCTCTAAAAAGTTGTCAACTCCTGGGGCGTGCACCGGCCGTCTGGAAGAGATTCAGTTGGATGCGGCTTGCACACGGCCGCCTCTGCTTAAATCTCAGCCCCCTGCTGATGCTCTCGGCGGCATCGGCAACCCCTCTGATTCGTTGTCCCCTACATTAAGTCCATGAGTCACGAGGGCGGCTATTGATACACAGGCTTCTGCTCCGCGGTGTCCACTGTGGCGGGCGGTCCCGGCCAGCGCCAGATCGATGGAAAGATGGGCATCGGGCGCTGCCGGCGCAGCGACCGGTAGATCGAGTTGCGACCCTTCCCGAGAAGATCGGCACAAGGCGACCCGGACACCCACCAGGACGCCGTCACCCTTGCCACCACTGTCGAAAACGGCCACCTGCTCACCTTCGTCGGCGAAGGTCACTCTGGTTCTGCTCACAGTCCCGTCCCTGGGCACGAGCCGCAGGGGTCGCCTACCGCATCGACCTGACCCTGCCGCAAAACGGAGCCCATTGCACCGACGACCCACCACCGGCGGCATAAACCTGCATACAATTAAACAACCCAGCGCTTCACGGGTCCGTGTCCGGCTGTTCGCGGGTACGGCGGTGGCGATGCAGCTTGAGATCATCGATTCGGCCGCAATCCGGGTTTGCCTGTACCGCTTACCAGAATGTGGCCCAAACGCCCTACGGGTCCGCCAGCATCCTTGACAGGG
>JAJPIR010000077.1 GCA_021324675.1 Actinomycetota bacterium | reverse complement strand
CGTCGATGTGGTGCCGGTCGTAATACAAGCTACCGAGTGCCTCGTTCGTCGCTTTGCTCATACCGTGGAAGGTGTCCGGCCGGGAAAAAGGTAATCCGGCACCAGTCCGTCGGAATACGTGTGGAAAACCACCGCGTGGTTACTGGCGGCCAAGATCGACCTCGGTGCTCCCGCGCGGCGCGCTGCTTCGAGCACGGTGTAGGTGCCGTGGATATTGGTGTGCAGGATTCGCTGCCAGTCGGACTCCTCAGGGATGCCGCCAAGATGAACGATCGCATCGACGCCTTGCGCGGCCTGCCGCATCGCATCGAGATCGGTGATATCGGCGGCAATGGTCTCAACTCGCTCGCCCGGTTGCTCGCACGGTACCGGGACAATATCGAGCAACCGGAGCCTTGTGGCCGGGTCATGCGCGGTCGCAGCATCGTGCCAATCCTGCCGGCCGCTCCGGTAATGAGTATGCGGTTGCTCAAGTGTCGGTTCCGATGCTCTTACTGCGCCTGGAGTCGATGGGTAAGGGATGGGTGATGCAATGCACCGCCTGGTCAGCGCAATTGCGCAAAGACTTGCCCGTATTGAGGCGCAGTTTCGGTTCCGGTATGGGATCGGCGTTGGCCAGGAGTTGCCGGTACAACCGGATACCTCGATTGGCGGCCGGATGCGTGCCGGAGGCGCTGCTTGCCTGCAGCCTTTTTTCGATGGTGGCCTGCGTACAGACACACTCGATCAGTCGTAGCGGCTGCCGGATGCGGTCGGCGAACCGGCGCACCTGGGTGACTTGATAAGCGCGGGAACAAGTCCGACCGTCGAGGATGACCACACCGCTGGGTGTGTCGCGAAGTTGCCATGCCGCGGCACGCAGCATCATGACCACGCAAAAGTCATCCTGCGCACGGGTGCAGACCGTGTGCTCCGGGCCGAAGAAGCTGTTCCTGATCCGGTCTTTGTCCAGCAGCAGCGCACGCTGACCCAGTCGGCACACGAGTTCGGTGGCCAGTGTGCTTTTACCACTGCCCGGCAACCCGGCAAGCTGCACGATCACTGCGGTGTCACCAGTTTCACCGTGCTGAGTGTGCCGACCCGATGGTTGATCACAAACAGTAGATCCGCGAGGGGCGATCAGCGGTGGCGCTGGCGAGCGGTAAGGGCGAGTAGGACACCGAGGACTGTCACTGCTATGCCAATCCACAGCACAATCGGGAGTAATGCGCCAGATTCGCCAGGCCAGTTCGGCGCCGCGGCGTGCGCGCCTGCCGGCGAAAAACCGGGTGAGGATCCGGGAATCGCCGCCCCCGGTGTTGCCGGTGACGGGGGACTTTCCACCAAATTGCCCACCGGATGGCCGGCGGGTAACGCGAACCCGTAGTTGAGCAGCCTGGCCGCCTGCTCGGACATCGACACCGGGCGCTGCTCGCCTCGCATCAGCACCACCATCAGACGGCGACCGTCGCGCTGCGCGGCGTCGAGTTGGGTGTGCCGGGCATCGTCAGTGAACCCGGTCTTGCCACCCAGAGCGCCGGGATAGCTCCTGAGCAGCTTGTTGTCGTTGCTGACCACAAACCCGGGCCGGTTACCGTATCCGGGGAAGCTCGCCTCCCGGGTGCCCAGCAGCTCGACCAGCAGCGGCCGGTTGAGCACCTGGCGGAAGGCCAGCGCCAGATCATAGGCCGACGCGCTCATCCCGGGACCATCCAATCCGGAAGGCGTGGCAGCACGGGTATCCAGCGCTCCCAGCTTGGCGGCCAACGTGTTCATCTGGGTTACGGTCGCGGCTACCCCGCCCAGCTGTTCCGCCAACGCGTGCGCGGCGTCGTTGCCGGAGACCAGCAGCAGGCCGGTGAGCAACTGCCGGACGGTGTAGTGGCCGCCTGGGCCGATGCCGACCCGGCTGCCGTCCTGGTCAGCGTCGACCTGGGTGCCCACCACCACCCGATCAAGTGGCAGCTGATCGACGGCCAGCAGGGCAGTCAGCAGTTTCAACGTTGAGGCCGGGCGGTTACGCGCGTGTGGGTCTTTGGCAGCGAGCACCTCACCGGAATCGGCGTCGGCGATCACCCAGGACATCGCATTGATGCCGGCGGGCGGATCGGGTGCACCTTGAGGTAACACCAGCCCGCATTCGCCCATCCGAGCGCCACCCACCGGGGAGTCGGGCATCGACATCGGCGGAGGTGCCACCGTGCCCGGCTTGGGCACCTCGGAAGCGTCTACCGGCGGCGGCGGGGCCAGCTGCGGCGGGCAGGCAGCCTGGGCCACCGCGGGTGCCGTCCCCAGCAGCATCACCGTACCTAGCACAGCAATGGCAGCCAGGGCGACAAGCCGCAACAGGACTCGGAAATGGACCATCCGCACGGGCGAAGGCTAGCTGGCCGAACGATGAGACAAGGTAGGGGATGCTCGCGACATGAACACCCCTATCGACTGGGTCGCGTTGCGATCTGCGGCAACACAGGCCGCGGCACTGGCCTACTGCCCTTACTCCCGGCTACAGGTCGGCGCG
>JAJPIR010000089.1 GCA_021324675.1 Actinomycetota bacterium | reverse complement strand
TTTGACTCATCTTGAGTGCTCACGCACTGGCGCCCGTTACGATGCCGAGCAGGTTCAGGGCACATCGGAGGTCGGTGCGCCGCTGCTGGCCCGTTACGACCTTGAGCGGGTCGCGGCGTCGGTGACCCGGGAAGAGATTGCCTGTCGGGCGCCGACGCTGTGGCGGTATCACGAGCTGCTGCCGGTCCGTTCCGCAGACCGCGTGGTCAGCCTGGGTGAGGGGATGACCCCGCTGCTGAAGTTGCCGAGGATGGGCAGGCAACTCGGTGTGCCTGGATTGTGCATGAAAGACGAAGGGCTGCTCCCAACCGGCACGTTCAAAGCCCGTGGGGCAGCTGTCGGCGTGTCGCGGGCGGCGGAGCTAGGGGTGGCTGGTGTCGCGTTGCCGACCAACGGCAACGCCGGTGCCGCCTGGGCGGTCTATGCCGCCCGTGCGGGGATCCGCAGCTTGATCGCGATGCCCCGCGGCGCGCCGAGCATCACCCGCGCGGAATGTCAGATCAGTGGGGCTGAGCTGTATCTGGTGGATGGGCTGATCGGTGACGCCGGCAAGCTGATCACCGCCTCGGTCCACGAACGGGAGGGCTACCAGAACGTGTCCACCTTGATGGAGCCCTATCGGGTGGAGGGCAAAAAGACGATGGGCTACGAGATCGTCGAGCAGCTCGGCTGGCGAACACCTGATGTGATCGTCTATCCCACCGGCGGTGGAGTCGGGATCATCGGCATCTACAAGGCGTTGTCCGAGCTGCGGCAGCTTGGCTGGATCTGCGGCGAATTACCGCGCCTGGTGGCCGTGCAGGCGGCTGGCTGTGCCCCCATCGTCAGGGCTTTTGAGCAAGGCGCCGCCGAGAGTGAGCCCTTCGCTGATGCAGGGAGTGTGGCCTTCGGGATCACCGTGCCCAAAGCGCTGGGAGACTTCCTGGTGCTGCAGGCCCTCGAACACACCCAAGGCACCGCGGTGGCCGTCACCGATGAGGAACTACTGGCAGCACAAAGCGCATTAGCGCGGGCCGAAGGTACCTTTGTCTGCCCCGAAGGCGCCGGCTGCTTCGCTGCCGTGCACCAGTTACACAACAAGGGCTGGCTTACCGGAGATGAAGAAGTCGTGGTACTCAACACTGGCACCGGCATCAAATATCCACACACCGTACCGCTAAACCTCCCGACGCTTTAGTAATCACCAGCACCTGCGCGCGGTCAACGGCAGAAGGTGCGGTTAACGTTTATCGGTCGTCAGGTCGGCCGCCCGCTGTTTTGAGGATCTGTCTGAGAATACCGAAGTTGGCGGCCACCGCCGACTTGACGCAGGAGACCGCCAACGGTGCAAACAAACCCCAACGGATGCGAGGGCTGGAGGCTCATGGTGTTGACGAAGATGGTGCCGTTTTCCGCCGGTGCGAGCAGGTAAGCAACCTCAGTGCGCACGGGCCCGAGGGCATCTGGGATCGAGAGTCTGCGGTCCAGCTCGAACTCGGTGACTTCGAAGGTCTTCTCGCTTGGGGTGGGAAGCGTGCGGGTCTGCCGGTAGCGCGAGTCGACACCGACCGTGCCGTCGGTGATCTCACCGTGGCCCAGATGGCCGGTACTGATCTGAAGACCATTTCCGATCAACTCGGGCATTCCAGCATCGTGCTCACCGCCGACACCTACACCAGCGTGCTACCCGCAGCCCAGTACAAAGCGGCCGAAGCCACCGCCCGGCTCGTACTCGACGCCGCCCGCCACGAACGCAACAAGATCGCGACTGTGGCCCGACGAATGCGGGTCACAGTCGCGAAGGCCAGACGATAACGCCTCTCACGCCGGTCGCAGGCCAGGGATCATCGCAGGTCACCGCCGCCAGCCGGACACCCGACGCGATCACCGACCGCGGCAACAGCTATATCCACAGCTGAGAGCAGCACACGAAAAGGACTCGATCCCCCCAACCTTCTAATCCGTAAATCGCTTTCTATCCGCCTGGCCCATTGTAGGGCTTTACATTGAAACCGTTTCCAAAGTTGCCGCCACCGTTGCCGGGAACACTTTTGACGCAGCCGATTTCGACGCCTAGCCAACCGGGTGGGCAGGGAGCCGGGTCTGCGAAGGCGACGCCGGTCATCAACATACCGGGTGCGAGGATTCCGGTGATGACCGCTACCGTGGTGACCAGCTTTTTCATGGTACCGCTCTCCTTCTTGACTGTGACCCTTTTTCGAGACCGTGAACAGGATTAAGGAGTTCATCACAAATCCTGTCAACGTCGCAATGATCGGCAGGTCGGGGCCCATCAGAACCAGGATGATGCCCGGCAACTCTCACGCTGGTAGGCACCTCTTCCGTTAGCTCCATTACTATCCGTGGCCAGAGAGTCAGGAGCAGTGACCACTTGCAGCGCCAGTTCCATTGTTATGTCGTAGCTACGGTCAACTGTGTTACCTCAAGGTAACTCCCGCAGGATGACTGGCTGGACTCAATATCGGCGGCGTCGGCGGATTACCCCACCGTTGCTTCGGCTGCTCGTCACTGTCCACTGATGCAGCCCCATCCACCAATAGTTACCACGCGTAGTACTCAGTTAGCGGCACGTATCGCGGATCATTGCGTAATGACCGACCCAGTCATCTTGAATCTGGCTTGTGGGTTCAAACACTTCCGGAGGCTAATTCACAAGCCTCTTGCGAACAGTGAGATCGAGTGAGTCTGACGATTCTTCGATCGGG
>JAJPIR010000351.1 GCA_021324675.1 Actinomycetota bacterium | reverse complement strand
CACGCGATGTCGTCGTAGTAGTTGTTCACCCAGCCGGTGAGGTTGCGCAGCCGCACGCCGCGCACCAGCGCGGCGATGGCCTCTCGCCGCCACTGCGTCGGAGCGCGGTGATAGGCGTCGAGCATGCAGTCCAGCAGGTGGGCCTGCCACCAGTAATGCCACTGCAGCTGGACCGCGCCGGGCCAACTGGGGCGCCCCAACCGGGTATCCAGCAGCCCCGGCAGCAAGCGAAGGTGCCGGGTGTGCACTGCCCGCTCGGCCGCCGCCGCCCGGCCTGCCCAGGCGCTCACCAGGCACCCGCCAGGTCGGCATGCTGGCGGATCCAGGTATGCATGGCGATCCCGGCGGCCACCCCGGCGTTGATCGACCGGGTGGAGCCGAACTGTGCGATCGAAACGGTCATCGTGGCCCCTTTACGGGCTTGTGCCGTCAGGCCGGGCCCCTCCTGCCCGAACAAGAGCAGGCAGTCCCGCGGCAGGGGAGTTGTTTCCAGCGGCATCGCACCCGGTGAGTTGTCCACAGCGACCACGGTGAGGTTGCCGGCAGCGGCGTGTTCCAGCAGCTGGGCGATATCGTCGTGGTGGCGCAGGTGCTGGTAGCGATCGGTGACCATGGCGCCGCGCCGGTTCCACCGCCGGCGCCCCACGATGTGCACCTCAGCCACGGCAAACGCGTTGGCGGTGCGCACCACGGTGCCGATGTTGTGATCGTGCCCGAAGTTCTCGATGGCCACGTGCAACGGGTGGCGGCGGGTGTCCAGGTCGGCGACGATCGCGTCGCGGCGCCAGTACCGGTAGGCGTCGACGACGTTGCGGCGGTCACCGTCGCGCAGCAATTCGGGGTCGTAGCGGGGGTCATCGGGCCACGGGCCACGCCACGGCCCGACCCCTACGGTCTCACCCCACTCGGTAGGCCCTATATCTGTGATCACAATCCCAGATCACCCAGCTTCAAGATCGTGCGGTAGGGCAGCCCGGCGGCTTCGATGGCTTCGCGGGCACCGGTATCGCGGTCCACCACGGTGACCACCCCGACGACGTGCGCGCCCGCCTGCTGCAACGCTTGCACGGCGGTGAGCACCGAAGCCCCGGTCGTCGAGGTGTCCTCGACGGCGAGCACCGCACGGCCCGCCACGTCCGGGCCCTCGATCCGCCGCTGCATCCCGTGCTGCTTGACCGACTTGCGCACGACAAAAGCATCCACCGGTGGCCCGGTCGCGTGCAGTACCGCCGTGGCGACCGGATCTGCACCCAGGGTCAGGCCGCCCACCGCCTGGTAAGACCAGTCGGCGGTCAGCTCACGGAGCAGGCGTCCGATCAGCGGAGCGCCTTCGTGATGCAGCGTGACCCGGCGCAGGTCCACGTAGTAATCCGCGTCAACGCCCGAGGACAGCCTCACCCGGCCGGGCACCACCGCCAGCTGCCGCACCAGCGACGCCAGCCGGTCGCGTGGCTGGGTCACGGGCGGCCCTTTCCGGTGCGCCCGGCAAACCGGCGCACCAGGCCGCGGGGTAACACGTCAACCAGCCCGACCAGTGCCCTGTACTGCAGGCTCGGCACCGAGATGGTGCGGCCCCGCCGCAGATCCGCCAGGCAATCACGCACCACGTCGTCAGCATCCAGGTAGAACGCCGACGGGGTGCTGGTCATGTCGATCCCCGCACGATCATGGAACTCGGTGCGGACGAATCCCGGGCACAGCGCGATGACCCGCACCCCCGTACCGGCGAGCGCCACCGCCAACCCTTCAGAGAACTGCGTGACGTAGGCCTTGCTGGGCCCGTAGGTGACGCCCCGGCCGGGGAGGAAGCTCGCCACGCTGGACACGTTGATCACCGCACCGCGCCCGGCCTCGATCATGCCCGGCAGTGCGGCGTGTGTCAGCCGCAGCACGGTGGTGACGTTGACGTCGAGCTGCGCCTGCAGGTCGTCGATGTTCGCATCGACGAAACTCTCAGCGCGGACGCTGAAACCCGCGTTGTTGACCAGCAGATCGACCGGGTCTGTCGAGCGCAGCCGCTTCTCGACGGCCTCCCGCTCGGTGGCGCTGGCCAGGTCGGCCGGCAGGACTTCGGCGGTGATGCCGTGCTGCTGGGACAGCCGGGACGATAGTCGCTGTAGCCGTTCACGATTCCGGGCGACCAGCACAAGATCGTAACCCTCGGCGGCGAGCCTCCGGGCGAACGCAGCACCGATCCCCGCGGTGGGGCCGGTAATCAGCGCGGTTGGCATAGTCACCAGGCTAGCGATGCAGGCGGCGGCGGGGCGCCGCCGTGGTACAGGTCCAGATCGCGGTGGTGCGCTTGAGTTGATGCCAGGTAACGGGCTGCCGGGGCGGCCGCCCACCCGACCGCCGACGGTAACACCGGCCGGGCCTTCGTCCCGTTGATGACACCCGCGGCCGAGGTGTACCAGGTGACCAGGGCGGTGATCACACCGGCGATGCCGCCGATCCGGCCGAGACTGCGGTTGCCGGTGAACTCACCGTCACTCCGGCGCTGCTGGTGACCAGGAGGTCGGGGTTCGGGTGAGCGTGGCGTCGGGCGATCCGGCCGGCTCGCGCGGGGGCTCCACGCGCTCCGGCGCCGGGCCGGGGGCCCATCCGTCCGCGGGCGCCTCGGCCGGCGGCCGCTGCGTCGCGGGGTCGGTAGGCGGCTTGTACCGGTGCGTTGCACGCGGTGCCGGCACTGCCGCCGGTTGCGGCTGCGGCCCGGTGGCGTCGTCAGCAGGTGCGCTCGGAACTGCCGCACCGGGTGGTACCGGACTGGGCGTCGGCAGGACAGCCGACGGCTCGACCGATGACGCTGGCGACGACGCGGGACCACCGGCCGCGGGAGTCACGGCTGCTTCGGAACTCACAGGAGCTGGGGGATTCACCGGCACCGCCGACACCGTTGGCGCCGGTGCAACGGGGGAAACGGAGCGGTTGTGCGCGGTGATGAGCAGTACCGCGACGGCACCACCAGTCAGCGCCAAGCACCCTCCGGCCGCGACGAGCCTGCCCCAGCGCTGCCGGCCTTGGGCCTGCCGCCGCAACGCCTCCCAGGGATCCTCGTCGGCCTCTGGCGGGCTCTCAGCGGGCGGCTCCGTCGGATGCGCCGTCTGCGCCGTCTGGAACAACGGAGCGGCACTGGTCGCCCTTGCCGGCGCGGCTCGCTCGGCCCCTATCCGGTCACGCAGGGCACGCAACTCGTCGATCGCCAGTATCTGGTCAGCATCCGACTCGTCCACAACCTCACCTAACGGCGCATCATGCCCGCTCGATGCTGAGATCCACGCGGATGGCCTATCCGTGGCCAGAGCGCAGCGAATTGTTCGCCTGCTGTCCGGGTTGCCCGTTGCCTATTCGATCTTCGATGGGTGCTCAACCGGCCGGGACGAAACGGAGAAGTACTGGCTGGCCCAGGCGGGGAACTCCGCCGCGCTCCCGCACCAGGCCAGGTAGCCATCGGGGCGGACCAGCAGTAGCTCACCGGTCGGGCGTGCCGGCACGGCAGCGTCAACCTGGGCAGGAAGATCGACAGCCGGGGCGTCCGAACCCACCAGGACGAACCGGCCACCGCGCAGCGAGTCGTGCAGCCGGCCACCGGCCACCGGGATGTTGGGCATCCAGGTGCCCACCCGCCGGTTGGCGGTGACTGGCGCCGGGTACCGGATGCCAATGCCAGAGATCGTGCCCGCCACCGCGGCGGCAACCGGCGGGATCCCCATCAGGATCTGACCGATGATGTTGCGGGCCTTGCGACCCCACGGGGGACGGATCAGCGCGAGCCGGAGGATCGCGCCGCTGCTGCGCAGTACCTGACGACCCACCGGGTAGCGCTCCTGGTGGTAGGAGTCCAGGAGCGACTCGCCGCCCCACCCGTGCACGGCCGCGGCGAGCTTCCAGCCGAGGTTGGCGGCGTCCTGCATCCCGGTGTTCATGCCCTGCCCACCCGCGGGTGAGTGGCAATGCGCGGCATCACCGGCGAGGAACACCCGGCCGACCCGGTAACGCGGGACCTGGCGCTCGTCGCTGTGGAAGCGGGACATCCATCGGGGATCGTGCATCCCGAAGTCGGTGCCCAGCGCGCGCCGGGTGACCTCCCGGATCTCCTCCAGATCCACCGGCGCCTTGTCGTCAACCTGGTGGCGCCGGTTCCAGGCAAAGATCCGGTACCACCCGTCGCCGAACGGGGCGACGAACGCGAACGCATCGCCGACCGCGTTGACCGCCAGCACGTCCTGGGGAGGCGCGCTGAGCTGGACGTCAGCCAGCATGATTGACTTGATCACTGAGCGTCCCGGGTAGGGCAGGCCGAGGGCGCGGCGGACCGCGCTGCTGACCCCGTCGGCGCCGACCACGTACGACGCCCGGTATACCGCCGTGGCGCCCTGCGCGGTGCGCACCGTGACGTCGACGCCGCCCGCGTCCTGCGTCACGCCGCTCACCTCGGCACCGCGAACGATCCGGACACCCAGCGCGTCGGCTCGCCGCCGGAGCACCCGCTCGGTCTGGTACTGCGGGGTGATCAGCAAGGAGGCGAAATCGCTGGGCAGCGCGGACAGGTCGATGCGCACCCGGTCGAACAGGTCCAGCTGCCGGATCGGCGTGCCGGTCTTGGCCAGCTCGCCGGCCACACCGCGAATGTCGAGCTCTTCCATGGTCCGGGCGTGCACGGCGAAGGCCCGCGTCACGTTCGATTGTTCGGTCCGCCGTTCCAGGACCGTGACCGCTACGCCTGCCTCGGCCAGGTCACCGGCCACCAGCAGCCCAGTGGGTCCCGCCCCGACCACGACAACGTCTGCATCCATCGCACAGCCTCCACAGTCAACAACTGTTGGCCAACGCTTGTTGACAACAATAGGCGGGATTCGCTCAATATGTCAACGGATGTTGGCCTACACTTGTTGGCGTGACTGAACGTAAGCCTCGACGCTCCGATGCGACCCGGGCCGCCATCCTCACCGCGGCGCGGGAGCGGTTCGCAGCCGAGGGCTACGAGCGGGCGACCATCCGTGCCATCGCCGCCGACGCCGGCATCGACCCGACGATGGTGATGCGCTACTACGGCAACAAGGAGAAGCTGTTCGCCGCCGCAGCGGAGATCGACATCAGGCTGCCCGACCTGACCGCGGTGCCGCGCGAGCAGGTGGGCGACCGGCTGGCCAGGCACTTCCTAGACCGCTGGGAGCATGACGAGACGATGGCGGCGCTGCTGCGAGCAGCCGCCACCAACGGAGGGGCTGCGCAGCGCATGCGCGAGATGTTCGCCCACCAGCTCGTCCCCGTCGTGGCCCCGATAGTCGCCGAGGCGTGCCCCGATCCGGCGCAAGCGCCGGCGCGCGCCGCACTGGTCTCCTCCCAGGTACTGGGTGCCGCACTGTGCCGCTACGTCCTGCGGCTCGAGCCGTTCGTGACCATGCCCGCCGGCGAGGTCACCGGCTGGCTAGGCCCCACCCTCCAGCGCTACCTCACCGCCCCCGATCCCGCAGCGCGGTAGGTGAGGCGGCGAAGCAGCGCCTCAGCCGGTCCCCGATAACCGTGGCGACTCACCCACGCCACCCCCGGCACGCGTGGCGACTCACCCACGCCACCCCCGGCACGCGTGGCGACTCACCCACGCCACCCCCAGCACGCGTGGCGACTCACCCACGCCGCCACCGTCAGCGCCCAGATGACGATCGTCGGCGACGATGTCGATAAACCCGAAGGAACCGACCGGTTGCGTTAACCGCGGCGAGGCGCAGGCACCGTGATGCGCCGCGGTCTGATCACCGACCTGCCGGTGCCATAGGTGAGCTGGCGCAGCAGGGTTTCGGCAGGGCCGCGGTGACCGCGCCGGCGCATCGCATCGGCGAGCACTACGGTGAGTAGCCAGGTCACGGTGGCCAGGATGGCGATCTCGATGAGGCCGAGCCGGTTGCCCAGGCCGCCGCCGTAGGCGGCGAGCACCGCGACGAACACCACGGACTGCAGCAGGTAGCACGTCATTGACCGCTGCCCGCAGGCCGCCAGCGCGGTGATAACCATCCCGGGGTGCTCGTTGCGGCGTTGCACCCGGACGGCGATCAGCCCGGCGATCGCGGCGTAGCCCACCCCGCCGGCGTATCCGGAGAAGGTGTGCGCCCCGCCTGCGAGCAGCGCCGCCACCTCGGAGGGCGGTTTCCACCAGGTGGCGCGCACCAGCGCCCAGGGCAGCCCGCCGGCTGCGGCCAGGCCGATGCCGAGGACCCCGGCACGCACCAAGAAACGCTGGTTGAGCACCGGCTCGTCGAGCAGCCGCCGCCGCGCCGCCCACACCCCGAGCAACACGGCGGGAACGAGCATGAACAGCGAGCCGATGATGCTGCCCTCGACCCAGTGCAGTACCCGCAGCAGCGCCGCGTAGAGCAGGTCGGGGGTGGCGTTGGCCTTGTCTTGCAGCGGGCTCAACCGGTGCTGCAGCCCCCGGAACAGTGCGATCGGCACCACCCACACCACGCTGGTGATCAGCAGCACGCGATCCGTGGCCCGGAAGAGCACCCCGGCCAGCAGCACTGCGAGCAGCCCGTACGCGCCGATGATGTCCCCGCCAAACAGCAGCAGGGCGTGGCAGAAGCCGATGACGAGCATCCAGGCACCCCGCCGGCGGACGGTCCGGCGGGCAACTGTGCCGTCGACCCCCTGGCTGGCGTGCCGGCGCAGCAACTGCACGAGCCCGTAGCCGAACAGCAGGGCGTACATCGGGTAGGCACGACCGCGCACGAAGATAGTCTCAACAAGCAGGACCAGCTGGTCGGCGACCGGATGGCCGCGCAGCCACAAGCCGCTGCCTAATGGCGGATCCCCGTACTGGTAAAGGCAGGCGTTGGCCAGGGCGATGAGCAACAGCATCGCCCCGCGGGCCAGATCAGGCGCGAGCGCGCGCGCCGATACCGCCAGCGCGCCCACTGGCGATATGTCGACAGCGTTGGATCCCCCCATGGCCCTCCCCCGACAGGCGCTGCATGGGGAAGATCGCTGTGGGAGATCTAACCGTTACTTTCTGGGACTGAACTCGTTAGCGGCCCAGCCGCGCAGGTCGGTGCGGTCGGCGGTCTCGCTGGCGTCGCCGGCTGCTGCGGTGTCGAGCAGGTCGGCGATCTCGTCCAGGGCCCGCAGTAACCGCTCCAACCGCGCTGGCGTCACGCCGCACGGTGCCGCGGCCAGAACCCAGTCCTGTTCCAGCCAGGCAACGGGGATATCGGCGCCCAGGGAGTTGGCGGCGAAGACGAAGTCCGGGGTCAGCAGCGCGCGGGCCTTGGGTGGCTCGGCGGCAAGGACGATCCGGTCACCCACGGTGCCCATGCTGGCAAGCTGGGCATCCTGCGGTAGTGGCTGGTCGGGCAGCCACAGCTCGACCACCAGATCGGCATCACCGACCCGGCGCTGTACCGCCACCACGACACTGGATGCATGACCCACCGGCTCGTGATCGAAGATGTGCACCACCCGCCGGCCCAGCCGGGTGAACAGGCTGCCGATTACCAGATCGCGGGCCACACCGGTGCCGTCCCGGGCGATCACGCCGTGGCTCCAACGCTCGGTGAGCTGCGGGTCGGTGAGCATGAAACGCCAGCCCCGCAGCGCTGCCCACTGCCGTCGCTCCCGTTGGTGTGCGCTCTGCTGGCCCCGGTCGGCGGCCAGCAGAGCGGCCCCGGCGGCAGCGGCCAGTCCAGAGATCAAGAACCACACCCACGGTATCACCGGACGAGGGTAAATCCGAACCCCAGCAGTTCCCGGGCACACACGCCGCCGGTGCCCGAACATGGAGACTTATCGCGACATACGGGCCAAAGGATCCGCTAGCCACCGACATGTCTCCATACGGGCGCCGCACAAGGCTCATCGACGCCGATAGGCCTGGCGTACCGGGGTCGACGAGCCCGGGGTTAGGCGCAGGTAACGGTGAGGGCTCCGGTACCGCCGCCGGCGCGATCGTCGAGATCGACGCGGACGGTGTCGCCGTCGGAGATCTCGCCGGCCAGCAGCGCCCGAGCGAGCTGGTCACCGATCGCGGTCTGCACCAGCCGGCGCAGGGGGCGTGCCCCGTAGACCGGGTCAAACCCGCCGAGTGCCAACCACTCCTTGGCCGCGTCGGTGACATCCAGCTTCAAGCGGCGCGCCGCCAGCCGGCGCCCGAGCTGCTCGATCTGGATCTCCACGATGGCGGTCAGCTCCTTGTTGGACAGCGAGTTGAACACCACCAGGTCGTCTAGCCGGTTGAGGAACTCCGGCTTGAAATGCCGGCGCACTGTTCCGAGTACGGCGTCCTTGCGCTGCTGCTCGTTGAGCGTTGCATCCATCAGCGCCGCCGAGCCGAGGTTGGAGGTCAGGATCAGGATGGTGTTGCGGAAGTCCACCGTCCGGCCCTGCCCGTCGGTCAACCGCCCGTCATCGAGAACCTGCAGCAGGATGTCGAAGACGTCGGAGTGTGCCTTTTCCACCTCGTCGAGCAGCACCACCGAATACGGCCGGCGGCGCACCGCCTCGGTGAGCTGGCCGCCCTGGTCGTAGCCGATGTAGCCGGGAGGGGCACCGACTAGCCGCGCGACGCTGTGCTTCTCGCTGTACTCGCTCATGTCGATGCGCACCATGGCGCGCTCGTCGTCGAACAGGAACTCCGCCAGCGCCTTGGCCAGCTCGGTCTTCCCGACCCCGGTGGGTCCCAGGAACATGAACGAACCGGTGGGACGGTCCGGGTCGGCGACGCCGGCTCGGGCCCGGCGGACTGCGTCGGATACCGCGCGCACCGCCTCCGGCTGGCCGACCACCCGGCGGCTGAGCGCATCCTCCATCCGCAGCAGCTTGGCCGTCTCGCCCTCCAGCAGCCGGCCCGCGGGGATGCCGGTCCATGACGACACGACATCCGCCACATCGTCGGGGCCGACTTCTTCCTTGAGCATCATCTGCGTCTCGCTCGTCGCTGCGGTGGCGTCAGCGAGTTGCTTTTCCAGCGCCGGGATCTTGCCGTAACGCAGCTCCGCGGCCCGGCCGAGATCACCATCGCGCTCGGCGCGTTCCGACTCGCCTTTGAGCTGCTCCAGCTGCTCCTTGAGCTCCCGGGTGGCCTCGATGGCGGTCTTCTCGTTCTGCCAGCGTGTGGTGAGCTCGGCGAGACGCTCCCGGTGGTCAGCCAGCTCGGCGCGTAACGCGGCGAGCCGCTGTTCGGAAGCCGGATCGTCTTCCTTCTCCAGCGCCATCTCCTCGATCTCCAGCCGGCGCACCGTGCGCTCGACCTCGTCGATTTCCCCCGGCCGGGAGTCGATCTCCATGCGCAGCCTTGATGCAGCCTCGTCGACCAGGTCGATGGCCTTGTCAGGCAGGAACCGTGCGGTGATGTATCGGTCGGACAGGGTGGCGGCGGCAACCAGGGCAGAGTCGGTGATCCGCACGCCGTGGTGGACCTCGTAGCGCTCCTTCAAGCCACGCAGGATCCCGATGGTGTCCTCGACAGAGGGCTCACCGACGAACACCTGCTGGAATCGCCGCTCCAGAGCAGCGTCCTTCTCGATGTGCCTGCGGTATTCGTCCAGCGTGGTCGCTCCGACCATGCGCAGCTCGCCGCGGGCCAGCATCGGCTTGATCATGTTGCCGGCGTCCATGGCGCCGTTCTCGCCGGTGGCCCCGGCACCGACGATGGTGTGCAACTCGTCGATGAAGGTGATGATCTGGCCGTCGGAGTCCTTGATCTCCTTGAGCACCGCCTTGAGCCGTTCCTCGAATTCACCGCGGTACTTGGCACCGGCCACCATGGAGCCGACATCCAGCGCCACCACGCGCTTGTTCCGCAGCGACTCGGGCACGTCACCGGCGACGATTCGCTGCGCGAGCCCCTCGACGATCGCGGTCTTACCCACGCCGGGCTCGCCGATCAGCACCGGGTTGTTCTTCGTGCGCCGGGACAGCACCTGCACCACGCGGCGGATCTCAGCATCGCGGCCGATCACCGGGTCCAGCTCGCCAGCGCGAGCGCGTGCGGTGAGGTCCACGCCGTACTTCTCCAGCGCCTGGTAGGTGGCTTCGGGGTCGGGGCTGGACACTCGAGCGGATCCCCGCACGGACCGGAACGCCTCTTTGAGCGCATCTGCGGTGGCGCCGTGCCTGCGCAGCAACTGCGCGACGTCTCCGCCTTCCTCCGCCAGCCCCACCATGAGGTGCTCAGTGGAGACGTACGAGTCACCCATCTCCGTCGCCAGGTTCTGGGCACGACCCAGGACCTTGACCGCCTGCCGGTCGAGATGCGGTGCGGCCACAGTGGAACCAGTGGCCGAGGGCAGCCGCTGCGTGATGGCGTCGAGCTCGGCCCGGATCACCTTGGCATCCGCACCCACCGCTGCCAGCAGTGGCGCGGCGATACCGTCGGCCTGGGCCAGCAGCGCACCGAGCAGGTGAGCCGGTGTCACGTCCGGGTTGCCAGCCATGGACGCAGCTTGTACCGCCGAGGAGATGGCGGCCTGCGCCTTGGTCGTCGGGTTGAAGGAATCCATCCTCGAAGCTTTCCTTTCGCTACGTCTTGTACCTGTCTAACGTAAGAAAAGTTGAGTCTGTTCCACTCAATGCTGGGCAGTACGGGAGGTATAGCACCCCGGTCGAGCCCCAGGAGGGTAAGGTTCCGGAGCCCTCGGGGAGATTGCATCCCCGGACAGGGGTCGCCTGCCATCCACCCAGGAGAAGACGCTCCCGGACCATGACAGCTGATGCCGTAGGCAGCTACCCCCCGCTGCCCGATCACCAGCCGCAGCCCCATCCGGGCGCGGCTGCCAGCACGGTTCGGCTGATCCGCGAAAGCTACGCCGAGATCCAGCCGCATGCTGCGGAGGTCATGCAGTTCTTTTACGCGATGTTTTTCGCGATCGCACCCGACAGCCGGGATCTGTTCGCGGCGAACATGGAGGTGCAGCGCAGCCGCTTCTGGCGCGCTCTGGTGCACATCGTGCAGCACGTGGACCGATCCGACGAGCTGATCCCCTTCCTGCACCAGCTGGGCCGCGATCACCGCAAGTTCGGGATCCTGCCGCAGCATTACGGCGCGATGGGGACCGCGCTGGTGACCGCGCTGAAGCAGTACGCCGGTCCGGCCTGGACACCGCAGGTGGAGAAGGCATGGCGGGACACCTACAACCTGATCGTCAAGGCGATGCACGAGGCGGCCGACGCGGAGGCCGGCCCCGCCTGGTGGACCGCACGAGTGGTCGATCACCGGCGGCTGACCTGGGACGTAGCGGTAGTGCAGATCGTTGCGGACCGGCCGGTGCCTTACCGGGCCGGCCAATACGTCAGCGTCGAAGTACCCCAGCGGCCCCGGCTGTGGCGGTACCTGTCGCCGGCCAACGCTCCCCGCCCGGACGGGTCGATCGAGTTTCACATTCGCGCGGTCCCCGGCGGCTCGGTCAGCCGCGCCATTGTCGGTCACACCCAGATCGGCGACACCTGGCGGATCAGCGCCCCCATGGGCGTCATGACGGTGGACCGGGGATCCGGACGCAATGTCCTGATGGTTGCGGGTGGGACCGGAACTGCGCCAATGCGGGCGATCATCGAGGAGCTGTCGCAGTGGGGCGACAACCCAGAGGTGACCATGTTCGCCGGCGGTCGCACCCGCAGCGACCTGCATGACCTGGACACGCTCACCGCGATCGCCGCCACCAATCCGTGGCTGACGGTGATTCCCGTGGTCGAGCGCCAGCGAATTGCCGGGATGGAACAGGGCACACTGGCCGATGCAGTCACCCGCTTCGGTGCCTGGGCGGACCGCGACGTGCTGATCTGCGGCTCCCCGAACATGATCCGCGCCACCGTGTCGCGGATGCTGGTCGCCGGCACCCCCCTCGATCACATCACCCACGATCCGTTCACCCTCGACTAGTTGGGGGCTCTTCAAGTACCGCCAACTCCCCTGTTGATCACCTCAAACCGCTACCAACCCTGGCTACTAGGGCGGTTGCTGCTGCCTGCGCCGGTGCGCAGCCCGGACACAGCTGTGGTGAGTCCGGGCGCCTCGCGCGGCCACCGGTGAGAGGGATCCCCGCACACCGTCTGTGGCAGACGGGTATGGCCAAGCAACCCGCACCGGGTTGGTGGCAGTTAACAGCAGCTCCTGCCGGGGTTGGCGGTACTTGAAGAGCTACCTACGTGGGCGCCAGATCACCAGAGAGGTTTCGGTGCCGTGGCGCACGGGGACGAGGTCGCGGCGGTAGGAGGCGTGCACCGCAGCAGCGGCCTGCTCGGCAGCAGCCTGAGCGCGGGCCAGCTCAGCGCGGGCTTGCTCCAATTCCGCCGCAACCTCAGCCAGCCGGGAACGCAACGCGTCGACCTGGTTCTCCAGCTCGATGATTCGCTTGATCCCGGCGAGATTGACCCCGTGGTCCTGGGATAGCCGCTGCACCTCCTGGAGCAGCGCGATATCGCGCGCCGAGTAGCGGCGGCCGCCCCCCGGACTGCGACCCGGCGAAACCAGCCCCATCCGGTCGTAGCTGCGCAGCGTCTGCGTGTGCAGCCCGGCCAGCTGGGCGGCCACCGAGATGACGAAAACCGGGGTGTCCTGATCCACGCCTGGTGGGTTGCGGGTGCTCATCGCGCCGCCCCCGAACCCGCGCGCTGCGCGCGAGCGAACAGGTCCGCCCGCGGGTCATCACCCGCGGTGGCCCTGGCGTAGGAATCGAGCGCCTCCTTGGCCTTGCGGTCAAGCGAGGTCGGCACCACGACCTGCAGGGTAACCAGCAGGTCCCCGGTGCGTCCGTCCCGGCGGGCGATGCCCTTGCCCCGAATCCGCAGCGTTCGACCGCTGTTGGTGCCCGGCGGCACCTTGACCTTTACGCTGCCGTCCAGGGTAGGCACGGTCAGCGTGCTGCCCATGACCAGCTCCGGGAACGACACCGGCACCGTCAGGGTCAGATCGTCGCCGGAGCGCCCGAACAGTGGATGCGGGCTGACGTGTACCAGCACGTACAGGTCACCGGCCGGCGCGCCGCGCTGGCCCGGTTCACCTTGGCCGGCCAGCCGGATCTTCTGACCGTCCTGGACCCCAGGAGGGATGCGCATGGTCAGCGTGCGGTGCCGGTTGGACACCCCACGGCCGCCGCACTCGGTGCACGGGTCGTCGATGATCCGCCCGGTGCCGCGGCAATCGCGGCATGGCTCGGAGAAGGCGAACGCCCCCTGGCTCCGGGTCACCAGCCCGGTGCCATTGCAGGCCGAGCAGGATCGCGGGATGGTACCGGCGCGGGCACCGGTACCGCCGCAGCTGCCGCAGGTAGCCGGGCTGGCGATGCGCAGCGGCACGGTGGCCCCGCGGACCGCCTCGGTGAAGTCGATCCGGACCTCGGTCTCGACGTCGGTACCGCGGCGCGGGCGGCTGGCACTCGTGCCAGGCGCGCCACCGCGGTTGCCGAACAGGCCGCCGAGCAGGTCCCCGAGACCGCCCATGTCCCCGGATCGACCCGCCCCCGATCCGAAAAGATCACCGAGGTCGAACCCGCCGGGGCCGCCGAACCCACCAGCACCGGGCCGGAAACCACCGTTGAACAGGCTGCGCGCCTCGTCATACTGCTTGCGTTTCTCCGGGTCCGAGAGCACACCATAGGCCTCGGACACCGACTTGAAGCGCGCCTCAGCACGGGAATCACCAGGATTGGCATCGGGGTGCAATTCCCGGGCCAATTTACGGTAAGCCCGTTTGATCTCATCGGCAGACGCGGTGGAGGAGACACCGAGCTCCGCATAAAAATCCTTTTCAAGCCATTCGCGGGCGCTCACCGGACACCTCCTCCCACATCACGTTGTCCTGTTATCAATTGTCCTGTAGCTGTCCAGCGTCATCATGTGATCCGGCGTCGGTCAGCAAGTCGGCCTCGCCGCTGGCATCGGTGACCCCGACCAACGCTGGGCGCAGTACCCGCTCACCGAGCCGGTAGCCGCGGCGCAACACCGTGGTGACGGTTGGCTTGTCGACATCCGGTGAGGTGGCGTGCTGCACCGCTTCGTGCACCTCCGGATCAAAACCGTCCCCGATCGCCCCGAAGGGCTCCAAACCCTGCGCCTGCAATGCCGCTACCACCTTGTCGGCAACAGCTTTGAACGCGCCGGACAGGTCGCCGTGTTCCTGCGCCCGCTCGATGTCATCGAGCACGGTGAGGAACTGGTTGATCACCTGCGCCTTGGCCATGTCCATGACCAGCTGGCGATCGCGCTCGACTCGGCGCCGGTAGTTGCTGTATTCGGCGGAAATGCGCTGCAAGTCGCCGGTCCGCTCGTCCAGCCGGGCCTGCAACGCGTCGAGCTCAGCCCCCGAAGTAGGCGCTGCTGACGCCGCTGAGGCATCAACCGCAGCAGCGGCTGTGTCCTCTCCGGGGTCTCGTTCGTCGACATGCACGCCGCCACCGGCGGGCTGCTCGCCCGCCGGTGGAACGCGAACCTCACCCGTCACCGGATCGATCCTCCGCTT
>JAJPIR010000147.1 GCA_021324675.1 Actinomycetota bacterium | reverse complement strand
GCCAAGAAGGGCAAGGGCCGGGGCCCGACGCCGCCGAGGACCCGTGGAGCGCTGCCTGGCGGGCTACCCGCCGGTCTGCCGGACAACATGCCCGAGTTGCCGGACCTGGCGAATCTGACCGGTCTCGATCAGCTGCCGCCCGGCTTCGACCCGTCGAAACTGAAGTTCCGCAAGAAATGATCGACGACGCCAACCGGTGATGAACGTTGACAACTGTCGCCATCGTTCGCGCTGATCGCCGCATGATCGCCATCACCCAACGTGATCCCGTCCACTGTGGATGGGGACGCGCTGGGGAATGATTTTTTACATGCTTTGATCTTGCACCAGCGTCGCACTATTGGGTGAAGTTTCGGGCTGCCGTCTAGTGGTCACCTCGGTCCTGTGACGTGTTACCTGCTGTTGTCGTGACGGTACCGCCGCGTGTCTCGGTGGGCAGCTAGCAACGACAAACGATGACTACTTGGCGCGCACACGGTCGGCGCGCGACCAAATGGCTGAGACGGCACAACACCCCGCATGGGATGCGCCGCGGGGCATCGACGACAATCCGGGCGACTGTTATCGACGAAGGGACCGGGTTCGTGGTGGGGCAAACGCTCACGAGACGGGAGGGCCGGTCGCAATCGGATGGCCCGTACGAGGGTGTACCCCAGCATCTAAACCCGCCGATCCGGCACTGGCTAGATGGTGCCTTCGGTTGTCCGGGCGGGCAGTTCATAGCGCGGCGATCACGAACTGCAGTGATGCTGGCAGTCGCAGCTACCTGCCGAGTCCCGCTCAACGCTGGCGCGCATAGCTCTCGTCTTTACAACGAGATCATCGAGTTTTGTAACTGGGACCAGGAGCAGTTCCTCGACGTGGTCCACGCCACAATTCAGCTGACGCAGGAGTACTGGTCTGTAGAGGAACTTGAAGAGATGCTCGCCTACGGCGGGTCCGCGTGGACAGCTACCAAGACGGGTTTGCAGCGACGCGTAGAACCAGTTGCACAGACGGCATATGACAATGCCGTCTCCCAGGCGCATGACCCTGCGAGCGATGAACTAGCCGAGGCGTGGCGAAAGGCCTACGGCCGTGAGCCTGATCCCTCGGACGCCTGGGACCACTCGATCAAGGCGGTCGAAGCCGTGCTCATACCGATCGTCGTACCGACTCAGGACAAACCGCACCTTGGACACGTGCTAGGTCAACTTGATCGCCAAGATGCCCGCTGGCAGCTCCTGCTGACAGCACAACAGGGCATCACGCCTATGGAGACTTTGGTTGGCATGCTTCGTCTCATCTATCCCAATCCCGACCGTCATCCTGGACCGGAGCGTCGTGTGCCCATGCTGGAAGAGGCACAGGCCGCTGTCCACCTTGCGGTGACGATCGTGCAGTGGGGTAGGGCTGGTGTTCTCCGGCGCCTTCCGTAAGAGCTTCGCTTCACTCTGCGTTCCCGAGGTGTCGTCATCGCGCTCGCGCCTTTCCTGCTGACGTTCTTCGTCCTCTTTTGCAAACTCCTCATCGAGGATCGCCAACACGGCGGGGTCTGTTTCCCGAGCAAACTCGTTTTCGAATTCAGCCAACCGTTCTTCGATTGCCTCAGATGAATCGTCAATCCAGTCATCATCGTCATCTGGGTGTCCTCTACACGTCTCGTCAATAGGACATCCGCAACGACGGAATAAAGGGCAATCTGGGTCTTGTTCAGACCAGTAGTTACGTTCACTCATCTCCCTACCCGCTCTTTCTTCGCTTAGTTAATCTGTTTACGCCATCGTCGTAGATCTTTGGTTATTGCTTTCAGTAGCCACGCTGAGATGTTCGTGTTCGTCTCATCTTTTGCGGCGCGTCGCACTTCCGCTCTCATATCAGAGGGCATGCGCAGAGGAAATATCGGGTGCTTGTGCGGATCAGTCATGATCGGATTCGTTGGTCATGCCTCCACCTTCACCATCACTACTCGCATTTGGTTCTCTGCGACTCCGCTTCCCTTGGCTCGTTCGTAGGCAGCGTGTTTGTCAACGAGTGCATTGAAGCTGACGCCTTGGGTGCGCTTCCGAGGCGGAAGCATGGCCCATCGTCCGTTCGTCGCTGGCTTGAGCCGGTACGTCGTGTCTCGGTACGTGAGGCGCATGTCCTCGGCCGGGTCGACAGAAGCAATCGGGACGAGGCCGGATAGAAGGTCTTTCTGCTCTTGCTCGATGAGCTGGTCCAGCTCGTAGTCCTTGTTAGCTAGGTATTCCTCGTGTTGGAGGTTGAGCAACAGAGGATCGCCGAAGCTCACGAGGGCGTCATGGTCGTACCGTCCGTTTGGCGGCTTGGGTAGCCCGTGCTTGTCGGCAATAAACTGGATGACATCAGCGTTGTATGGATACTTACCGGTTGTCCGGAACTCCTTATAGCCGTCGTAGACCAGCGGAAGCGCTCGGCGTCCGAACTTGTTATCAGTTTGCTCTAGTTGGGATTTCAATGTCTCGGTCTCGGTCGGTGTTTCCATGTCTCATACATTACTGAGTGGATATCCACCGTGCAAATCAATCATCTAGGCAATTAGGCACATTTCCTGGTCACGGTTAAAGAGAACTACCGCACCATCGCTTCGGATTGCTGTCGAAGGGATCGTCCTCAAGATCCGAGGCCTGCGACTGTGACCAGGCTCACCCGACACGCCGACGCCCACCACGTTGCGCCGAATCGGCGGACCCCTCCGGTACCCTCAGCGCCAGCTGACTCGGACAAGCGCAAGATCGGGATCAACGGAGGATTCGTTCACTGCCGAGCCGGAGAACGAATAGCGCTTGGAGTTGCCAGGGGCGAACTACTGGCAGCAATCACCGGGGTCGCAGCGACGACGACCAGATGCCACACGCCTAACCAACGGCGTGATGATCAGGCTCGGCATCACGCTCACGTTGGGAAGTGTTGTGTCGCCGTACGTGTTCCTCGCGCTCGCAGGCGTGATCTTGTTTGTGATCGTGGTGGTAGTCGTAGGTCTGGTAGTCACCGCCGTGATCGGCTACCTGTCGAAGGTTGACATCTCGCGCCAGCAACACGATCTTCTGCGCCACGCCTATGACGAGGGCGGTCCGGGAGATCTTGGGGTGATGGCAGGTGCCGTCACGCAGATTGCTGAGATCAACTACGCACCCCCTGTCGTGGTCCTAGCTGATCTCCACTGGGGACGATCTGGGGACGGAAACGTCGACCAAGGTCGCGTACCCTGGGAAAACAACGACAACGATCTGCCCAGTTCAGGAGACGCGTTGATGCATCTACCAGCGGAAACGCGCTCAAACAGATCGTGCCGCAAGAAATGACGGTGCCCGACGCCGGGCAAGCGCTGCACTTGCGAGGCATCGTGCTGCCCGACGGGGAACCGGGTGAGCTATGGGTAGCCGGCGGGGTTATCAGCGCTGATCCTGTGCCCGGGGCAGTCACTGCCTGCGATGGTGGTTACATCTTGCCGGGACTGGTCGATGCGCACTGCCACATCGGCATCGGGCCACAAGGGCCTGCCAGCCTGGACGAGGCAGCTGAACAGGCGATCACCGACCGGGATGCGGGCACCTTGCTCATCCGCGACTGTGGCTCCCCGATCGACACCCGCCCGCTGCAGTCACGCGATGACCTGCCGCGCATCATCCGGGCCGGTCGCCACCTGGCGCGGCCCAAGCGGTACATCCCGACCATCGGGTTGGAGCTGGATGAACCCGGGCTGCTGCCGCAGGCAGTGCGCGAGCAGGCGGCGGCGGGGGACGGCTGGGTCAAGCTCATCGGGGACTGGATCGATCGCTCGACCGGCGATCTGGCCCCGCTGTGGTCCGATGACGTGCTCGTCGAGGCCGTCGCCGCCGCTCACGATGCAGGAGCCCGGGTCACCGCGCATGTCTTCAGTGCCGACGCGCTGCCCGGCCTGCTCGATGCCGGCATCGACTGCATCGAGCACGGAACCGGCCTCTCGTCGGCCACCATCGCCAAGATGGCAACACAGGGCACCGCCTTGGTACCGACGCTGATCAACATCGAGACGTTCCCGGCGATTGCCGACCGGGCCACCAAGTACCCGCGTTACGCCGCGCACATGCGCGCGCTGCATGCGAGGGTCCGGGACACCATCGGCGCTGCCATCGAAGCGGGAATCCCGATCTATGCCGGTAGTGACGCCGGCGGTGGCATCCGGCACGGCCGTCTGGTTGATGAGATCATCGCACTGCACAGCGCCGGGCTCACCGGTGCCCAAGCGTTGGCGGCGGCAACTTGGGCCGCCCGTGACTGGCTGGGTGCTCCTGGCCTGATCCCCGGCGCACCGGCGGATCTGCTGGTCACCCGCACCGATCCGAGGCTGGATCCGGGCACGTTGCGGCGGCCGGTGCTGTTACTGCTGCGTGGCCGGGCCGTCGGAACGACGCGATGAGGAGGAGCCCCTGAGCGGTCGCGAGCTTCCCCCGCTGCCCGCGGCGCCGCCCCCGCACGCAGCGGCACTACCGCAGCGCGTGCCGGCTGACCGGGATACCCGGCGTGGCTGGCAGATGTTGGCCTGCTTCGTGATCGCGGAGATCGTCTTCGTGGTCACGTCGGTGATGACCGTGCTGCCCTTCCTGCTGGCCGCTCCCCACCCAGGTCCCGTAACACGGCTGCCCGGCGCCGCGTTGGTCGCCGCCTTGGCGATACCGCCTGCGGTGGCAGCGGTGGTGGCCGCCAGCTGTGCGGCGCTTGCCGGCCGAGGGTCGCTGGCGGACCGGCTGCGGGACCAGTTGTCGGTGCGGTGGCGACCGTCCGATGTGGGTATTGGTCTGGCGCTGGGCGTGGTCGGTTTGGCGGTCACCGTGCCCGCCTCCGCGCTGTGGGCGCGCTGGGTCGGCGAGAGCCAGGCCAACTCGGCGGTGGGAGAGGTATTCCACGGCCAGCGGCTCAGCGTCGGGTGGGCGATCACGCTGTTTGTCGGGGTATGGCTGGTCGCGCCGCTGGGCGAGGAACTGCTCTACCGCGGAGTGCTGTGGCGGGCGATGGAATACCGGGGTTGGAACCGGTGGGTGATCGCCGGCTTGACCACGGTTCTGTTCGCTCTGGCCCACCCGCTGTTTTCGGGATCTCACGTCGAGCTGCTGCGCAGCCCGCTGCTGGTGGTGATCACGCTGCCGATCGCGCTGGCCCGGTTGCTCACCGGAAACCTGCTGGCCAGCATCATCGCCCACCAGGCGAACAACTTCCTCCCCGCGATCGGGCTGTTACTCCTCACTCTCGGCGCCGCCCCCAGCTAGCCCTGCCCCGCGT
>JAJPIR010000009.1 GCA_021324675.1 Actinomycetota bacterium | reverse complement strand
GAAGGGCGACGATCGCCCCACTGAACAGCACCCCTAGCAGCCCCAACAGCGGCAGAAGCACCCGGAACAAACGCCCCCATGCCCCCTGCGGATTGCGCCACGGACTGCCCATCGTGGTGTCCTTTCTGATGCCACTCCTTGATACCCCTCGGTGTGGCCGGACGCGAGCATTCGCACGGCTGCGGCGGCGTTGAAGTGCCCAGATCCCGTGAACGCCGTCGACCATGTTGGCGGCCCCATGGCCCGTGATCCGGACACGGCGGCGACCACATTGGTCCCGGTACGCCGCTTAGGCCGCTTCTTGGCGAATGCTTCGTACATCGTGCTCGTTGAGGCGGAGAATCTCCTGCTTATCCGCATCCTCAAAGATGATCCACAAGCCATCGGCACGGTAACGCCTAGCAGTAATGATCTCTTGACGCCCGTTGTTGTGGGTGATCGTCATGCGGTGCACAGATCCTGCCATCATTCCCCCTCAGCACAGTTCTTAGTCAGACCGCGGGACTGTAGCGTGGCTCCCGTTTGTTTCAAGCAACCTCTACAACAAGTAGCGTCGAGGTTACAAAGATCGAAACTTACAACCGACTGGTCGATCAGGGCAGAGCTAAGTAGTCGCAGATCATCCAGCAATGCCCATGGCGCTTTGCTCCGAACTACGGTCACGCACCGCGATGCCGTGTAATCAGTAGTATAGTGGCAGCTCAGCGCGCATGTGCTGCGATACTCACTGGTTCACACGCACACAGTTGACGCGCCGGGGCGGCAGTGGGCCGCACGGTGCCGACCAGGGCGAACATGCCTCTACAATGTAGTTGGCAGCGACCACCACAGGTGATACAGCCACGTTGCTTCCACTGTGCGCGCTGCCGGTCCAGCGCAGCTGGCATCGGGATGACGCCCAACGGCTCCCAACGCGGTCAGACGGTATATATGCACTTCAGCAACAGCGGCAGCAACCATCAACCTAGGTCTGCAATCCGTGCACCAGTATCCGGTTTATAAGCCAGCTTGATGAAGGCAGCGCGGCATTCTTAGCTAACCTGTAGGGCTAGCAGGTGTATTACTCCGAGGCAACCTCGAGCCAGTAGTTTTGCCCGTAACGACTGTCCCAAGCGGTACATCCAGTTTGGTCTGTGTTGTTGAACCATAGCTCGATCTTTTTGGCATCATTCGGCACAGTGACTTCCCATGGCTCCGACACGGGCGCCACACGTCCGGATTGCTCCTGGCCACCGGGATGAAAACAAAGGTAGGCGGCGATACTCCAGGAAGGCTGGCCATAGCGGTACGACCGGCAGTGCGGCAGCCGGTCGGGATCGTATTCAATGCGCAACGGTTCACCAGCTCGAATATCACCGTCCTGCCGTTGTGACCAATCCGATGAAAAATGAACCGTCGCCACCATTAGCACTCCCCCAATACTAACTTCTTAACAATTCTCCCGCACTTGCGGATGCATGCCACCCTCAGGATGTCCGGGCCTGAGCTTCTCAGATCCGGGCAGCCTCCATCCACCACCCCGCCCCAGTCGTGTCGGTACCGAGCGCTACTGCTGAGCACTGCTTGCCGCGGTGATGGCTCACAACGGGCTTTAGGCCCGGCTCTACACCGACCAGTTCGCCGGTGGCAAGGTCGAGGCCCGCTGCGCCGACGGTGTCCGATTCCGCGACGGACACGTCCTGCTCGCCAACACCGTCCCCACCGCTTGAGGTGCCGATAGCCCGGATACCACCGCACCTGACGACTGTCGCAAATCTGGGGCCGTGCCGCGGTCCGCTGCGCCGCGACGTGCGATCACTTAATCCTTACGGTCAGCTCTCACGCCCACTGGTCGTGCCCTGGCAGAGGTGTTATGCGCAGGCGTTGTCGTCATGCCAGTAGACCGCGCTCGATCAGGGGCCCATACCGAGACGAACAGGCACTGTTGCGTCCACCGATGGCAGGCTGTATTGATGCGTCGTCGCTGCTGTCGGTAGACGAACAGGCACTGTTGCGTCCACCGATGGCAGGCTGTATTGATGCGTCGTCGCTGCTGTCGGCACCGGCGCCGCGGTCCAGCTTCATCGGGTTCCAGGGCCGTTCCGCAGGTGATAGTTGGAAAGTTTGCTTTTTTCCGGGTTGATTCGTGGTTCCAGCCGCCAGGTGATGCGTATTGGAGGTGTGTTTTCCCCGTCGCGCTACGCCGGAGGGCGTGCCTGACGAGATGTTGCTGGCCGGGTTGGGAGCGGGTGATCCGCATGCGGCATTGGCGTTTGTCCGGCGGTTTCAGCGCACAGTGTTCGGGGTGGCGCTGGCCGTTGTCGGTGACAGCGTGTTGGCTGAGGACATCGCCCAGCAGGCCTTCGAGCGGGCCCGGCGCCATGCCGGGCTGTATGACTCCCGGCGGGGGTCGGTGCGCACCTGGTTGACGAGGATCGTGCATAACCTCGCGATCGATGCTGTGCGGGTGCAGCGCCCGGTGCCGGTGGATCCTGAGGATTTGGTGTCGCTGATCGCGGTGATGACCGATAGTCCCGAAGATCGAGCGCTGGCGGGGGAACGCTCGGCTGATCTGCGCAGCGCGCTGGCTGGGCTTGCGCCGGAGCAGGCCCGCGCCGTGGTGATGGCTGCCGTGCATGGGATGACCGTCCGTGAGATCGCCGAGATCGAACAGATTCCGTTGGGCACTGCCAAATCCCGGATTCACGCCGCGATAGCCAAACTGCACGCCGCTTCGCCCGCTCCGGGAGCTGACCATGGCTGAGCTGAGCTGCCAGCAGTGCCGCGATCATGCTGCGGAGCTGGCTCTTGGAGTGCTGTGCGGCCGGCAACGAGCCGGGGTGTGCTGCGCACCTGCACCGCTGCGCATCCTGCGAAGATCTGGTCGGTGAACTGACAGTGACGGTCGACCGGCTGATTGAATTGCTGCCCGGTGCTGAGCCACCTGCCGGGTTTGACCAACGGGTGATCACCGGTGTGGCGGCACCGTCTCCGCGTGCGCGATAGCGATGGATGATCGCAGCAGCGGTCGTAGTCAGCGTCGCGTTATCTGCCGGTGGATGGATAGTAGGGCGCGCCGCGCAGAATGTGCTGCCGCCGGCCCCCGCTGCGCAGATTGGCGTGCGGACGGTGATGTTCACGCCCTTGACCGCCGCAGGCTGGCCAAGCTTACGTCTACCCAGGGCGCCTGTCGTGGATGTATGTGTTGGTTGACTCGGACAATGCCGCCGCCAGCGGCGCCGTGGACTGCGATTGATTCACCGTGACGGTTCCAGGATGCGGCTGAGCACGTTTTACTGACCCGGGGCTACAGCGGGTGGGACACACCCGCCCCGATCAACCCGATGACGATGGCGCTATCAGGCTTGT
>JAJPIR010000144.1 GCA_021324675.1 Actinomycetota bacterium | reverse complement strand
TTGCCGTTCACCGAGAGGGGAACCGCGCCTTCGTAAATCACCATGCCACGCTTGCGCATGCCTTCTACCACGTAGCGCCGCAGATCCTCGTCGACATGGTGCAGGCTACGCGTCCGCATCAGGGGTGAACGCGTCACGATCGTCGTATCGCATCCGGTTGCGTGGAAGAACGCCCCGTATTCCATGGCGACCTTGCTGCCGCCGATGATGACGCAGCGCGTCGGCTCGTAGTCCAACTCCTCAACCAAGCTGACAAAGTCGTAGATACCGCGCAGCTGGAGACCGGGAATATCCGGATATATCGGTCGGGCACCCATCCCGAGCACGAGATTGCGTCCATGGAACGTCCGCCCACCTGCGCGCACGGTGTGCCGATCGACGATGGTCGCACGTGCGTTCAGGACGTACTCGACCTCTAGTTGCTCCTTGGTCTGCCAGTTCATGAACGCATGCGCAGTGCTGCGTCCGGCGACGAACAGCTTCACCATCTGCAGGATGCTCGCGCGGGAGGCATCGAACTTGGGGAAGAACAGCTCATCGGAAAACCACCGCATGAGATCAAGCTCGGCGGCGGCATCCGAGAACAGGTGGTGCGGCACGCACGCCTGGTGTGGGCACGATCCGCCGAGGAATGGCCAGGCATCAATGATCAAAGGACGGCCGCCCATGGCTTTCAGGTACGCTGCGCCGAACCGGCCTCCCGCACCACCGCCCACGAACACGGCGTCGTAGGTGGCCTCCTCGCCGGCCAGGTTGAACAACGGCTCGGAATCGGCATCAGCCAGGCTCGCCTCAATGAGGTTGTTCCATTCGGCGAGATTGAACTGCTTGCGCCAGATATCCACAGACCCACCGTCCTTGTCGTGCCGGTCAACCCTGACCGACTTTATGCGCTGCTGAGATGGCCGGTGATGTCCTTGACGGACAAGGGCTATTCCTAGGTTTGTCCTGTGGTGCCGAATCATGAGGAGGTCACTACGCGAGACTGTTGACGCCATGAGCGATGACGTGCCGTCAATGGTCACGCGGGCGCGAATAGCGCAGGGCGCGATCGCCGACTACAGCCAGGAACAGGTCGACGAGTTGGTGACCGCCGTGGCGTGGGCAGTGGCCCGTAAGGACCGCGCAGAGGCACTGGCGCAGCTTGCCGTCGACGAGGGCGGGTTCGGCAACTACGCCGATAAAGTAATCAAGATCAACAAGCGGGTACTTGGTGTGCTCAGGGATATGCGCTCGCTGCGCACCGTGGGAGTGGTCTCCGAAGACCCCGAGCGCGGCTTGGTGTTGATTGCGAAACCGGTAGGGGTGGTCGCCGCACTGATTCCGACGACCGGGCCGGATGCCACCCCGCCAGTGAAGGCCCTGTTTGCCCTCAAGGGACGTAACGCGATCATCGTGGCCCCGCATCCGCGCACCAAACGCACCACTGCGGCCGTCGTGGGCTACATGCGCGAGGCCTGTGAACAGGTTGGCGCACCCGCCGACTTGGTGCAGGTGATCTCGGCACCGTCGCTGTCGGCGACCCAGGAGCTGATGCGCCAGGCAGACTTGATCGTCGCCACTGGCGGCCACGCAATGGTGCATGCCGCCTACAGCTCAGGTACGCCCGCCTACGGGGTCGGCGTCGGCAACGCCGTACACGTGGTCGACGAGACTGCCGATCTCGACGACGCGGCGAGCGCGATCGCCACGGCGAAGACCTTTGATTACGCCACCAGCTGCCTGGCGGACAACGCAGTGTTGGCCGAGACGACCGTCTACGACGCATTGGTCGACCGGTTGGTAGCGTCCGGTGGCCATCTCTGCTCCGACGCGCAATGCTGCGCACTGCAACAGCTGATGTGGCCCAAGGGTGGCGGCATTCCGGCGCTTGAGGTAATCGCCAAGCCAGCTGTTCGGATTGCTGAGCTGGCCGGGTTCACCATCGCCGCGGACCGGACTTTCTTGATTGTCAGTGAGGACGGGGTTGGGCCGCAGCACCCGTTCTCGGGAGAAAAGCTGTCGGTCGTGCTGGCTCTGTATCGCTATTCGGGCGGAATCAGGCGAGCCGTTGAGCTGGTCAACAGGATCACCGAATACCAGGGTGCCGGGCACACCTGCGGCATCCACACGAGCAGCGACGAACACGTCGATGCGATGGCGATGGGTACCCGAACCGCCAGGGTGCTGGTCAACCAGAACCTCAACGAGGGAGCCGGCAGCCCCCGCAACGGACTGCCGTTCACGCTGAGCCTCAGCTGTGGCACCTGGGGCGGCAACATCACCACCGAGAACGTCAACGCTCGCCATTTCGTCAATATCACCTGGGTATCTCGCCCGGTGCCGCCCCGGCCGGCTGAAGAGGAGGAGCTATTCGCCGCACATTGGGCCCGCTACGGCAAGTAGCCGGTGCCCCGCAGGAATCGAGACACAATCCGGTGGTCGCCGCTAGCCCTAGCAGGTAACCGACGCGTAACGTGATGAAGTCACCAGGGAGGGCCCGCGCGGCGCTGCGCGAGGAGGAGTACAGCGTGACTCACACACTGGAACTCGGCATTCCCGGCTTGCGACTGACCGCGGGAGATCACGTCTGCGCGTTTTACCGGGGTGCTGGCGAGCGTGACGAAATCCTTATTCCGTACTTGCGGACCGGACTGCTCACCGGGGACAAGTGCATCTGCGTGGTGGATGCGGTCGATCCACGGGAGGTGCTGGCAGCGCTGGGCAGCGAGACGGAGGTCGATGAGTGGATCAGTGACACGCAGCTGGAGTTGCGGGCGTCCACCGAGGCCTATCTGCGTTCGGGGCGGTTCTGCACGGAGGAGATGCTCGAATTCTGGGAAAACTTTGTCGGTCCTGCAGTAACCGGCAGGTTCCGCTTCGCTCGCTCGGTAGGCGAGATGACCTGGGCGTTGCGGCAGGTGCCCGGAGTGGAGGAGCTCGTGGGCTATGAATCCGAGCTCAACCGTTTCCTACCCCGTTATCCCCAGGTAATTCTCTGCCTATACGATTTAGAGCGGTTCGGTGGCGAGATCATTATCGACGTCGTGAAGACTCACCCGCGGATACTGCTCGGCGGAATGGTGGTGGACAACCCCAACTACCTTGAGCCCGATGAGTTCCTTGCGGTCCGTTCGCGGTCAGTGCCGGTAAATACCCATCGCAGCGCGGGGTGAACTATTGCCGATGAGTTCCGCAGCGTGGTCAGTCGATGTCGCGGGGAACCGCCTCGCAACCGACGTCCCTGTTGCTGACGCGGCCACGAAGGTCGATCCGGTGCTGCGCGACCAGCTTTCCAACTTGCGGGGACTGCTGGTGCTGTCGATGGTGATGACCGAAAGCGCGGATGAGCGGCAGATCCTCGACTTGGCGACCAGAGCGGTACCGTCGTTGGGACGCTGTCACGTGGCAGGTATGCGCCTGGTCAACAGCGGCTGGCACGCAGCTTCACCACCCGGCGCCGACCCAGACGTCCGCGCCGCAATCGAGGCCCAGCTCCGACAATTGGGCGGATGCGGTGGCATGCTGGCCATCCAGGACCAGCCGTGGGCATGGGCCTTTCCGTTGCGCGGTCTCGAAGGTCCCATCGGCCACCTGGTGGTCGGGGCACCGGAAGAGCCGTCAGGATCCGAACAATTCTTGCTCCGGGTCCTTGCCCAGCAGACCGGCGTCGCGTTGGCCAATGCGTGGCTCCATGCCAAGGAGCGGGCCACAGCTGAGCAGCTTGCCGCGGCAAACACCGCGCTGGCGCAAACGATTCGAGCGTTGGAACGCTCCACCGCCATCCATGACCAGTTGACCCGGGTCGCGGTCAGCGGCGAGGGCCAGGAGGGCATCGCCCGGGCAGTGCACAAGCTGACCGGCCTGCCGGTCGCCGTCGAGGACCGGTACGGCAACCTCCGGGCCTGGGCTGGCCCCAACCGGCCAGAGCCGTACCCCAAGGACCCACAGGCCCGTCGCGAGCAGATGCTTCGCCGGGCATTGCGCGAGGGCCGCCCGATCCGCGAGGCCGGCAGGTTGCTCGCCATCGCCCGGCCGCGGGAAGACGTACTGGGCGTGCTCGTCCTCGTCGACCCGGGCGGTACCGCCGGTGAGCAGGAACTCGTCGCACTTGAGCACGGTGCCACGGTGCTGGCCATGGAGCTGGCTCGGTTACGCAGCCTGGCCGACACCGAACTGCGCGTTCGCCGCGAGCTCGTTGACCACCTCCTGGGCGGCGGCGACGACGAGGGTGCCCTCGCGCTTGCCCAGATGCTGGACTACGACCTCGAACGGCCCCACCAGGTGCTGGTCGTGGAAGGCCGTGGCAGGCGGCGGGATGAGGACGCCTTCTTCCACGCTGTACGCCGGGCAGCCCGCGACGTCGGAGCCGGTGTCCTGCTGGTTGCCCGGGGGCGTGCCATCGTGGTGCTTTCTCCAGCGGGGGCACCGTTTGACCGGCTGCGCTGCGCCGTCATGGCCGAACTCGGTGGCGGCACATGCCGGATCGGGGTTGGTGGAGTGTGCGAGCGTCCGGGCGAGTTCACTCGCTCGTACCGGGAAGCTCAGTTTGCTCTCAAAATGCACGCCATTGCGAAGGGCGTCACGCAGGTCGTCCAATTCGATGCCCTCGGTGTGTACCGGCTGTTGTCTGAGGTGCCGGACACGGCGGGGGTGGAACGGTTCGTCCGGTCGTGGCTGGGCGCATTACTCGATTACGACTCCCGCAGGAACGCCGAGCTGGTCGAGACACTTACCGAATATCTCAAGTGTGGCGGAAGCTACGACGCTGCTGCACAGTCGTTGTCAGTGCACCGCAATACGCTCAAGTATCGGCTGCAGCGCATCCGCGAAATCTCCGGCCATGATCTGTCCTGCCCGGAGATCCGCTTCAACCTGCAGCTCGCCACCCGCGCCTGGCAGACGTTGATGGGCTTGCGCAGCTGACCGTGCCTGCTGGGCAGGTTACCCGCGCTCACTTATTCGATTGACGCCCTCCCAGGCGCGGCGCACTGTGGGCGACAGCATTACCGCTGTTCCCGCGGGAGGCATGATGTCTTCCATCCGCCGCTTCCTCTGCTGGGTGCTTGCCGCAGCGGCGGTGGGGGCGGGCATTCTCCTTGCCGCCGGATCAACCAAGGCGACAGCTGGCCCGGACCACGCGACGCTTCCCCGATCCGCGTCCTCTGCGAACTTCCCGGCGCTGCCTGTACCGAGCAGAACTGCCATCAATGCTGCTGTAGCGCATCCGTGCTCAGCGGATGACTCGAATTGCTCCGATCCACCCCTCACAAGGCAGCCTTGGCCGCATCGACGGCACGATCATTTTCGTATACCGCATATCCATCCCATACCGGTTACACCAGTATGCCAAGCGACCGTACCCAATCTGGTCAACCTGCCAGAAGATCGGGCGAGGCGAGCAGTGGCGGCTGTGGGGCTGGTTCTGATGAGTAATCATCCCGGCAACAACCGGATATTGAGTCAGGTACCGGTTGCCGGGACTCGAGTTCTGCGTGGCTGGGCTATTGCCGTGACCGTTGAACAGCCACCTCCACCACCGCCACCGCCACCTCCAGCGCCTCCCCCACTAGAGATCGCTTCGCCGGATCCCCCTCCGGCAGTGGTGGTGCCCCCGCCGCCTATCGTGGTGCCACCGGCGGTTGCTGTGCCTCGCATCGATCCGATGCCCTGGTTTTGGCCCCTCATCATCGCGCTGCTCGCCCTCTGTGCTGCGCTTCTACTCGGACTATTGCTCTGGTTGGCCGCTCGGGCCCGGAAAGGACCCAGGTGGGTCCGCGCGCACGTTCACGCTGTGGCCTCAGCCACTGCTGGCCCCAGCGTCGATGTCATGGAGCCGCGCACAGAGCATTCCGCGCCGCCGTGCGTGGTGCGCCTGGAACCACACGCTGACAGCGGCCAGCAGGTCTTGGAGGAGGTGGGCCGATGAGCTCCACCGCTGTCACTGAACCGTTGTCGGCACGGACGTTCCTGCTCGGCGAGACCGCCGACAACACCGCGGACGTCCTGGCCCAGTCGCTCAACGAACAGGGCGTGCTCCAGTCCCCGATCCGGGGCCTGGAGGGCCTGTCGACCTCCGCCTGGCAGGCCGTCCATCAGGAAATCGCCAGCGTCGTCGATGGGCTGCTCAACCTGGATCTTGGCGACATGGTGATATCCGGCTGGTGCAAATACACCGACTTGACCAAGGCGGCCAAGCGCACGTTGGCCAGCCCGGGTAGCGAAGAGGTCGTGGCCCTCGCCACCCACCGCATCGTCTCGACACACCATCCCTCCATCGACTTGATCGTCAATGAGGCCAAAGCCCACACCTTCAAGTTCGACTTGACGGTAACCTTCGATATCACCGGAGTGGCCGCCGTGGTGCGGCGGGGCGACCTGGTGGCACTGCGAGGAGGCAAGTGCATGGTCACCGCGACACTCGAACTGGAAAAAACACCATTGGAGCTCACCCGGAAGGCCAACATCGATCTCCACCTGGCCGTTCCACTCCGCCGACCCATCGCGCTGGCCCGCCACGCCAGCCATCCGCCCACGACTCCTCTCCGCTGATTCTCTTGCCTTTCCCGAGCCAGTCACCATGGCAGCCACGATGGGCGACCGGTAGCCGGGTCAAAGACACCTCTCACGCCACCCTCAGCGGTGCCACAGGGGGGGTGACCGCAGTGGCCTGTGCCCACCTCTACGGCCGCACAGTCGCTGTTACCGGTGGGGTCGATGGGACGGTGCGGGTCTGGGACTTGGCCACCAGCACTTCGATCGGTGAGCCGATCACGGCCCACACCGGCGCGGTCACCGCCGTGGCCTGCACCCGGATCGACGGCCGCCCCATCGCCGTCACCAGCGGCGTCGACAGCACGGTCCGGATCTGGGACCTCACCACCGGCGCCCCGATCGGCGACCCGCTCACCGGCCACACCGACGCGGTCACCGCCGTGGCCTGCACCCGGATCGACGGCCGCCCCATCGCCGTCACCAGCAGCGTCGACAGCACGGTCCGGATCTGGGACCTCACCACCGGCGCCCCGATCGGCGACCCGCTCACCGGCCACACCGACGCGGTCACCGCCGTGGCCTGCACCCAGATCGACGGCCGCCCCATCGCCATCACCAGCAGCCGGGATCACCTGGTGCAGGTATGGGACCTCGCCACCGGCACCCTCCTCAACCTGCTCCCCGGCCACACCGGTCCGGTGACCACGGTGGCCTGCACTCATGTCGACGGGCGCCCGATCGCCGTCTCCTCCGGCGAAGATCTCACAGTGCGGGTCTGGGACCTCACCACCGGCGGCATCATCAGCCTGCTGCCCTGGAACACCGCACCGGTGACCGCAGTGGCCTGCATCCAGATCGAGGGCCGCCCCATCGCCGTCACCAGCAGCCGAGACCACACCCTGCGGATCTGGGACCTGGCGACCGGAACCCCTGTCGGTGAGCCGATCACCGGCCACACCGGCTTCATCGAGGTGGTGGCCTGCACCCAGCTGGCCGGGCGCCCCATCGCCGTCACCAGCGGTCGGGCACACACACTATGGCTGTGGAACCTTCCCACCGGTACCGCCCTCGGTGACCGGCTCACTGGCCACACCGGCCTCATCGAGGCAGTGGCCTGCACCCAGGTCAACGGCCGCCCCATCACCGTCACCGGAAGCCGAGACCACACCGTGCGAGCCTGGAGCCTCGCCGCGGGAACCCCTGCCGGCCTGCTCGCCGGGCACACCGGCCCGGTCACCGCAGTGGCCTGCACCCAACTCGACGGCCGCCCCATCGCCGTCACCGGAAGCTGGGATCACACGGTGCGGATCTGGAACCTTGCCACCGGCATGCCGATCGGCAGTCCCCTCACCGGCCACACCAGCACCGTGACCGCAGTGGCCTGCACCCATCTGAACGGCCGCCCCGTCGCCGTCACCAGCAGCCGGGACCACACCGTACGGGTCTGGGACCTCACCACCGGCACCGCGATCGGCGATCCCCTCATCGGCCACACCGATGTCGTGGCGGCGGTGGGCTGCACCCAGCTCGACGGCCGCCCCGTCGCCGTCACCAGCAGCCGGGACCACACGGTGCGAGTCTGGGACCTGACCGCGGGGACCTTCGCGGGGCTGCTCACTGGCCACGCCGGCCCGGTCACCGCAGTGGCCTGCACCCAGCTCGACGGCCGCCCCGTCGCCGTCACCGGAAGTTGGGACCATACGGTTCGGGTCTGGGACCTCACCACCGGAATTCCCGTTAGCCTGTTCTCCGGCCATAGCGACCGGGTCACCGCAGTGGCCTGCACCCAACTCGACGGCCGCCCCGTCGCCGTCACCGGAAGCCGCGACCACACGGTGCGAATCTGGGATTTCCAGACGAGACGCCAAACCGATCAGATCGACCTGCCCAGCGACGTCACAGCCGTTACCGGTGCCCCCGCGGGCGGCATCGTGGCCGCCTTCGGTTGGGACATCGTCCTTCTCGAACGCTCGGGTAGGGACGCTGGCCGGCAGGGTCTTTCGACCTGACCAGGGGGGCTTGGTGGGGCAGCGTCTGATCGTTAGCGGGCTCACCCCCTAGCACAAGCGTTGGCACCGCGATGCCGGGCAAGCGTATTCGCCCGCGTCGGGCTTGCCGTCAGATGACGATAGTCGTTTCTGTGAACAGCGCGGGCCCGTTCATCCCCATGCGACCTGGAAACAGCCGCGCCGGCCGCAGCCCGGCACTGGTGTGGCGAGATGCTCAGCTGGCCACTGTGTGGCGGCTGGTTGACGCCGTAAGCCGCCACGATGGGGCAACGCTGCTGGTGACCGGTGAGGCGGGGATCGGCAAGTCCCGGCTGGTGGCCGGGGTGGTCGCCAGGGGGGCCACCACTGGACTCACTGTCCTCACCGGGCGGGCGGTGCAGGGTGGGGGCACCTACCCGGCAGTGGCCGATGCGCTGGCCCGGCCGCTGCGGCACCGCCCCTGGTCGACTCCGCGCGACTGCGGCCGTACCGGACGGTGCTGCGCCGGCTTGTGCGGCCGTCTCGCCGATGTGGTGATTCCTGCCCGTTGTCTGACCTGGCTGCTTTACTGGACCGGTGACGTCCGACCCGCACCCACCCGACACCGGCTCGTGGCCACCTACCGCTGGGGATCACATCGGTGCCTCCACCGAGGAACGCAACTGGGCAATGGCGGCCCACATCGGCAGCCTGGTCGCGGCGTGGTTTGCACTCGGTTTGATCGCGCCGCTGCTCGTGCTGCTGATCCAGGGCGACCGCTCGCCCTACATCCGCCGTCACGCCGTCGAGTCTTTGAACTTCCAGATCAACGCGCTGATCTACATCTTCGTCTGCTTCGTGCTGATGTTCGTGCTGATCGGGTTCGTGCTGATCGCGGTCTACGGCATCTTCTACTTGGTCTGCGTGATCACCGCGACGGTCCGCGCCTCGAACGGTGCGGAATACCGGTACCCATTGACGCTTCGTCTCGTGTCCTGAGCCCACCGAATGGCGCCGGTAACCTAGGGCGCATGAGAAGAGTTAATGGGCAACGCGATGGACAAAGGACAACGCGATGGACAAAGAACCGCATGTGCCGTCTAACTCGATTTTCTTCAGTTGCTTCATCACCGGTCAGACGCGGTATCTAGCGAAGCGTGGCGCCCCGGAAGGGGCCAGATCATGTCCGACACCCCGTTGATGCGCGTTCCAACTCCAGGGGAGGACGAACGGTCGCATCCGCCGGCTCCCGACAGGCGATTGGGCGGGACCAAGCCACGGCAGCTAAGTTCTGCATCCGATGCCGTTGTGATGGGCTCAACCTCGGCGGTACGGCAGCTAGTGCCGGTGGACAGGCTCGATTCGTGGATCACCGACATCGCCGACGTCTACGTGATCGCGCACATGGGAATCCCGCAGATCGACCGCGAGCGTTGGCGTTTGACTGTGGAGGGACTAGTTGAGCATGTTCTAACGCTCGACTATAACGAGCTAATAAGCCTGCCGTCATGCGAGGCCACTGCGGTGATCGAGTGTTTCGGAAATCCCGTGGAGCCGGACGTGCCTACCCGTCGTGTTGGTAACGTAGCGTGGCGGGGTGTGCCCCTATCCGACGTGTTAGCGGTCGCGAAGGTGCAGCCCGGTGCGGATGCTGTGTGGTTGGAGGGCTTGGATTCTGGGACCTTCGCCGGTGTTCCCAACGATCGTTATCTCAAGGATCTTCCGCTGGACCGGGTCCTGGAAGGTGACGTGCTCCTGGCCTGGCAGATGAATGGCGCTCCGCTCACTCTTGAGCACGGCTTTCCGGTTCGCGCGTTCGTACCAGGCTACTTCGGCACCAACGCAGTCAAGTGGCTTTCACGGATCCAAGTCGCAAGCGGTCGACCAAAGGGACTGTTCACTACGCAGCTGTACAACCGTCAGGTCGTTGTAGACGGCGCGATCGAGCACCGCCCAGTTCGGGAACTGGATGTCAACTCGATAATCGTGCGCCCGAAAAACTCCTCAATACTGGCTCCAGGACGGCACATGATCTCCGGATGGGCGTGGAGTGCATGGAATATTGCTCGCGTCGACGTGAGCACTGATGCCGGCGTTACCTGGACCGAGGCACAGACCGAACCCAGCGAACACGCCCACGCATGGCAGCGGTTCATGCTCGACTGGCTTGTCGAGGAATCCGGGGAATACCAGCTTGCGTGCCGCGCCCTCGATACCAGGGGACGTACTCAGCCATTCCAGGGACGCAATCGTGTGCACATCGTCAACGTCACCGTGACTTAAGCGGCAATGCCAGCGGTAAGACGCCTGTACATACCGGCTTCTTCATCGGCGCCCTCGAGCACGCCATGTCCCCAAGCGAGGTAAGCACCGACCGTGCATCAACTTATCCGCGCGTAATCGAGGAACTGATCCCCACCGCCTGCCACGTCACCGAGCAGTACGGGGAATAACTCCACAAAAGCAGATCATGTGCATTTGAAAGCCCGGCTGCGACCAAGCGCGGGCTGAAACGGCTTCGCTCGACACGGGTGATCAGTGCTGGGCGACGGCCAGCAACCCGGCCCGTCCTACCAACCAATTTAATGCTGATGGCCGGCACCGTGGACGCAACAGTCGGCTGGTGAGCCTTTCTCACAGCTACCCGACCGTACTCACACCGCCAAGCGATGGACATGTAGGAAAGTAGCGCGAGCACGCAAGAAAGCGGTGAGGGCAAGGATGAGTCGATCGTGGAGAGGATGGAGCAGGCTGATCAGCTGGCCAAGGAGGAACCGGGACAGGTGACGGATGCAAGCCAGCGGACCAGCAGCAGGAGGACAAGCCCGGGGCCCTCCGACTGACGTGCAGGGCGAGTGGGTTGCACGACTGCTGGGTTGCACGACTGCCGGTGACCTTGCTGGATGAGCACGTCGGCGTACCGCCCGTTGGTGTCCACGCTGTGGCCGGGGCTCACACGACACATACCGCAATCTGCCAAGTGCATCCTCTACCGGAGCGTTGTTGATCACCTGATCCGACAAGGGTTACACTGAGCAGGCATCGAGGGCTCCTCTCCAATCATCGATGCAGCCGGCCTCGACGGGTGAACCCGCCGGGGCCCTTTACTGGCAAGGAAGTGCGCTCACCTGCGCGGTCGTGACAATCCCCGAAGTCCGGAGTTGGTCAGGCTCTTGCAGGGCGCCGTCTGATGTCTGCAAGCTCGGCGAGCCTGCTGTTAGTGAAGAGTTGACAGGAGTAAAAAGAGTCACGGCCGGGGCGTGAAAGCCACCTCCCCAGCAGGCCAAGGCCGGTGCCCCTCTTGTCACACACCGACCTGCGCCCCGCCTCTCTCAGCAGGCACCGGTGGGCTGCGTGGCACCGATCACTTCCCGCTACTCTAGCCCAGTGGCAGAATGGTCTGCTCGATCGAAGTGCCAGGAGAGAGGGGGAACACAATGGGTCTAATGGATAAGACCAAGGAGCTAGTAGGTCAGGCCAGCAAAATGACCGGACCACTCCTCAAGCAAGCCCAAGAAAAGGCCGGACCACTCCTCAAGCAAGCCCAAGAAAAGGCCGGACCACTCCTCAAGCAAGCCCAAGAGAAAGCCGGACCACTCCTCAAGCAAGCCCAAGA
>JAJPIR010000167.1 GCA_021324675.1 Actinomycetota bacterium | reverse complement strand
GGTACAACGTGGCGCACAAGATGACGGGGTACCCGCACCCGACCAGGTTCCCACTGACGCCCAGCTTGCCTCCGGCGGCAGCTAACCCGGTTGGTCAGCGCGGCGTCGCAGGATAAATCTGGGCACGCGAGACGACGACCGTGCCGAATCGGTGTCTGTCCCACGGGGCCGATCTCGACCAATGACCCGGAAGGTGGGCCAGCCACACCACGGGGTGTGGGTGCCGAATTGGTCATCCGTGTCATGCGACCTGGGTATATTCGTGGATCAGTCCGCTGAGCCGGTCGCGACGTCGGAGGCAACGGTTTGGCTGGGACGAGGGCGGTGGGAGTGGTCTAAGTGGTGCTGCGTGCTGCAAGGCGCGGTGGGGGCGGTGGTGGTTGAAATGCGTCGTGTATTCGGCCAGTGCGTGTTCGAGGTGGCGCTGGTTGAGGATCAGTATTCGGTCGAACAGCTCCCGGCGTAGGGTGCCGATCCATCGTTCGGTGATTGCGTTCGCCCGAGGCGCCCGCACCGGTGTGCGCAGGATGCGGATGCCTTCGCTGGTGAACACGGCATCGAAGACGTCGGTGAACTTGGCATCGCGGTCCCGGATTAAGAACTGGAAAGCTGTCACGCGCTCGCCGAGGTCCATCAGCAGATTTCGTGCCTGCTGAGCAACCCAGGCTCCGCTCGGGTTCGCGGTGACTCCCAGAAGGTGCACGCGGCGGGTGGCATGTTCCACGAAGAACAGGACATACAGCCGCTGACCCAGCAGCGTGTCGACGCAGAAAAAGTCGGTGGCGAGAATGCCGTGTGCCTGTGCGGTCAGGAATTGTCGCCAGGTGGGGCCATCGCGGCGAGGTGCGGGATCGATGCCGGCGCGCTTGAGGATCGACCACACTGTGCTCGGCGCAATCGGGTAGCCCAATCCGGCAAGTTCGCCGTGGATGCGCCGATAACCCCACGAGGAGTTCTCCGAAGCCAGCCGCAGGACCAACCGGCGTAGTTCGGGGGCCGTGCGGCGGCCTGCGGTGCGCCGACGGGGGTGGGTCCAGCGTTGCTTGACTAGGTCCCTGTGCCATTGCAAGATCGTGGCTGGGGTGACGATCCGAGGCGGCTGGCAGGTCCGGGACAGCAGCCGGGTCAGTGCCGCGAACACCGCTCGATCCGCCCACGACAGCCGCGGTCGCCTGACCTGGCGGCGGAGCACGGCAACCTCGTGACGTAGCACCAGGATTTCCACGTTCTTCGACCGGGAACTACGGGTCAGCAGTCCTAGCCATGTCACGAGCTGCCGGAAGATGAGATAGAGCAGTCGTACCGCCACGGCCGACGATCATGCCCCATGACCACCGTTGAGCGATGCCGCAGGTCGCCGCTGTGGATGAGCTATTCGGCACCCACAAGCAGGTGGACCAGCAGTGTCAGGTAGTAGGAACAGTGCGTGAGCAGGTCTTGCACGTGGCGCTGGATGTCGTCTGGGATGGGACGGACCTCGGCAAGTGTTTCACCGGCGGAGTCGGAAAGGTTCCAGTCGAGGTGACGCTGCCGGGGTAGACCGGGCAGCTAGCGCAGCGCCCATGGTGATGATTTTCTCGGCGGTAGGAAGCGCCTGCTTGGTCACTGGCTTGGGGAATTCGGCCGATAGGTCTAGGCCGAGTTCGGCCAGCGCCATGACCGCGGGGTTGATTGTCTGAGCAAAAAGTCGAGCCAGCGGTGCGGACCTGAGCGCGACCGGTGGCGTGGTGAGCGAGCAGGTCCGGGCCGCCTAATACCACTTCATCCTCGATTGAGCCGTTGTCTAGTAATCGGGCTATCGACGCGACGGGGATGCTGCCTCGACAACCATGTATTGGTCATAGAGTTTATTCCCGTTGCGGGGGATGGTGGCGCGTATTCTTATGAGTGCTGCGTGGGGCTTTGTGCCGCATCTTGTCGGGCCAGCCGCTCGGCGACGAAGCTGCCGGCACCGACGACCAGTGCTACCGGCCACTCGATGATTTCAATGGCTGCCAACGCCGCCAAACCACCCCACCACATCATGCGCGTGGGATTCAGTTCTAAGCCCTGGGGCCATGGCAGGCGAAATCCCGCCACCGCGCTGACATTTTGTCGCTGCCCGTTGTCATCGACTGTGGCCGTCGGGCCAGCGCCCGCTGAGGTCGCGGTTGCATCGCCCGTTGAGCGTTCCTGTGTACCTGTTTGATTAGCAGTAGCTGATTGTTTAGTCATGACTCCTCCACAGATCCCGCGTACACCAAGCCGCACCCCACTGTCTGGGCACCGACTCTGGACGGTGTCCAGGGCAGCCCGAGCGCGCGAGCGGCGCTGACCAGCTGGCCGATCCGAGCAGCTTGCGCTGTCAATCGCTTCACAGACGCGCTCGGCTGCCCCGTTATCCGCTCGCATCGGGTGCCACCAGCTCAGATTTACCCTCAAGACGCCTGGTTGTAACCTGCTAGCTGGTGAGCATCTATCGTGGGTTCACCGGGTACTGGTCGCTTGGCGTGCTGCTCGGTACGCGCATCAGGGTCTGCCTCGCTAGTTTCGCGATCGTTGAGATTGCCCACTGTGGCCGTTTACTGACCGTTTATCAGCGGTTAGGTGTCCGTGTGTTGTCCGTGAGGTGTGCGCCACCCACCATCGGACTCACGAGCAGATTCACCAGGTTTGCGACGACCTGGCTAGTAGATCGGCTCCCAAACCATCCGCCAAGATGCCAGCAGACCCTGCTGATCTTGGGCACGTTAACCTGTTTGGCCGCCGCAGGTGCCGCTCTGCTGGTGTCCCAACGCCTCCCCGCATAAGCCGACCCGCCGGGCTGCCACTATTACTGGCGCCAAGATCCGCAGATGATCAGCACAGCAGTGACCAGGCAAAAAAGGGGGCAAAGCCATCATTGGACCAACGTGCCGGTCCGCTGTCTGTGATGACTGTCGTTACCGATGGTGGTCAACAGTATCCTCATATGGACTGTCCTAAGATCACCACAGTGAATCCGATGTCGCCGGCCGGTCCCGCGTTTCCCGATGATGAGGACCCAGCCGTGCACGCCGGGCATGTCAATGTCCTCGCTGACGAGCTAGCCCGGCTATTTGGCCTGGTTCCCTTAGTCGTGCGGCAACAGGCCGCCGAGGCAGCATTAGCCGTGGTGAATCGTTATTTGCGCCGCGAACACCATGGCAGTGGCGACCGTTGATCACCACTGTCATGGTGTCTTGCCGTCGCCGTGGTAGAGCTGATCCTCGCGGTCATCACTTGGCACCTGCTGCGCCGCCGCACGACCAAGCCACCCACCGAGACACGGTGCCAGCACGCGGACCTGCCGTGGGCACAGGCCGACAGGCCGCGGACGCTGGCAGCACGCCGCAGTGTCCATCACGTCGATGCGGTGCCTGAATGACTGCTTGAGCGGAGCGACGATGAACGATGGTGTGGATCGGGGTGGGGACGTTCCCGGCTTCGGTGATCAGGGCATTACGGGGTGGGATGCCTGCGGTGGTGGCCCTGTCGGTAATGCTGATGATGGTGTTGAACATGATCACCTACGGGCCTTGCGCGTGCTTCATGCGGAGTTGACCCATTTGGAGGAGCTGGTGTGTGCCGGGCACCATCCGGTGACCGGTGCTGGTGCCCAGATGACCCGCGCGGTCGCCACGGGCACGCAGACGGCCCGCGATGTCGTGCGCCATGTGCATGTTCCGGCGTGGCTGCGGGTGACCCGAGGAGAAAACCGGTGGCCGGTTGCGGTGGCGATGGTGGTGGCTATCGGGCTGCAACTGTTGCTGCCCGATCGGTTGACGTTGCAATCGCGGTGGTTGTTGCCTGGTTTGGAGTTCCCGTTACTGGTTGGGTTAATCGTGGCCAATCCGGTGCGGTTCAACCGGGAATCGACTGCGCTGCGGATCGCCAGCTTGGTGCTGGCCGGGTTGCTGAGTGTGGCTAACGCGTGGTCGGCAACGCTGCTGATCATGGGCTTGGTTCGCGGTACCGAGGGCAACGATGCTGCTGCTTTGTTGTCCACCGGGGCGGCGATTTGGCTGACCAACATCATCGCTTTTGCGGTGTGGTATTGGCAGTTTGACCGGGGTGGGCCAGCCGCCCGGGCGTACGCTCGGCGTCGCCTGCCTGATTTTCAGTTCGTGCAGATGCAAAATCCTGAGCTTGCCGACCCGGATTGGGAACCTGAGTTCGTTGATTATCTTTATCTTTCTTTCACCAATGCCACCGCCTTTAGTCCCACTGATGTCATGCCACTGTCTCGGTGGGCGAAGCTGACCATGCTTATACAATCGTTGATCTCGCTGGTCACCGTGGCGCTCGTCATCGCTCGCGCGGTCAACATCTTCAAATAGCCAGCGGCGAGCACGGCGCACAACAACGGCAAAGCGCGAAGCGTCTCGCGGCGTTAACATATGCACGCGAAACCCGACTGCGGCAGTGACCGGATCTTTGATCAGCCATTCTTACCATGGCTCCTAGCAGAATGCGCCACAGGGTTGATCGGCGCACGTCTCAGTTCCTAGCCGCGTGCGAACGTATTCTGTGAGAGCGCCTGTGATCATTATCAGCCACCTGTGAGCTTGCGCTTACACAGAGAGCAGACGCCCGTCTGCGACGATCTGGCCCCAGCCTTCAAGGATAGTGGGGCGCGCGCGGGTGATCACCAGCTTTCGTTTCCCATCGGTTGCGCGCAGACAGCAAGGCCAGCGGCCAGCATCCACTGCGATCTGGCATCGTTTCCCGCGAGACGCCACGAGGCAATGGCGAAGGGAGCATGGTGATGCCCAGTGCAATATCGGGGCAGATCGGCGCCTGCTTCTCCAGTTTTATCGACATCGACGCCCTGGTTCGGCATCCCACCGGTAGCGGCAACACGGTGATCGCCGTGGCTGCGGCGCTGGCCGCGGCGGCCAGCTTCGCCCTGGCTGCCGTATGGCAACAACGCGCCGCGGCCACCGCACCGGCGCACCTGGCCCTTAGCCCCCGGCTGGTGCTGGCCCTAGCCCGCCGACCCTTGTGGCTGGCGGGCATGGGTGCTGGTCTTGCGTCATTTGGCTTGCAGGCTGTTGCGCTGGCCTATGGACCCCTGACCCTGGTGCAACCGTTGATCGTCACCGAGTTGGTGTTCGCCGTGCCCCTGGGATTGCGCACCGGGCAGCTCCGACTAGGGATGCGGGAATACGGTGCCACGCTGGCGGTGGTCGCCGGGATCCTGCTCTTCCTGCTGACCGCGCGCCCCCACCAGGGCAACCCTGATGCCCCGGACGTGGTGTGGCTGGTCATCGGCTCCCTGATGATCATTGCGGCCGGTTTTGCGGTGGCCGGGGCGCGCTTACCGATGGGACCGCTGCGGGCGACGTTGCTGGCCGCGGCGGCCGGCACCCTGTTCGGTTTGCAATCGGCGCTGCTGCGCACCATCACCGTGCGGCTAGGCCATGACCTCGTCCACACATTGAGCTCCTGGCATCCCTATGCGCTGGCTGTGGTGGGTACCGCTGGGGTGTTGTGTGCCCAAAGCGCCTTCCAAGCCGGCCAGGTCGCCTTCTCGCTGCCGATCATCGACACCCTCGAGCCGTTGGTGGCCATCCTCATCGGTGCGGTCGCCTTCGGTGAACGCTTGGCCAACACCCCAGCCGCGATCGCGGTGCAAATCGCCAGCGGCCTGGCCATCATCGCTGGAGTGTTCACCCTGGATCGATCACCGCTGCTCCAAGGCCTGCACCCCCCACAAATCCCGGACAATGTCAGCACACCAGGGTAAGGGAACCACATCTGTGCCAGGCCAGCACATCTTCGGGACAGCCTAATTCTGTGCTTTTCGGTCGCCGACTGAAGCGCGCCAGTCAGGCGGCAATCAGGGGCAGGGTGAAGCGTGTGGGTGCCGAATAGGCTATCCATATAAGGTAACCTGGGCATATTCGGGAATCAGTCCACCAAGTCGGTCGTGGCATCGGGGACAAGGCCGGGTGGCGATGCAGCCGTGATCGCCGGTGGTGGTGACGAAGTTGTCGCGTCGGCTGATGCCCAATGAATGGTAGGCGCTGTGGAGAGCTGGACCGTCGGGGCTGATCGACTGGTTGCGCGCCGTCGTCGATGGCCTTGCTCGGCAAATACGTCACGGTCACTGCGTGATCGGCTGGGGTGGCTGCCGCCACGGGGTGTCCACCCGGCCGAGGGATTCGATGGCTCTGGTCGGAGGAGCCGGGTGAAAAGTCTCCAGGACAACCCGGATCTAGCGCTGATGGCACTGATGCATTGAGCGGTCGGTCCACTCGAGATGGTCTCGTTTGCCCGCTCAGAAGCCCCGCGGCAGGCATCCGATGCCCGGTTTGTCATAGTTCTCCACGGGGATTTTGGGGGCTGCCTTGCTGCTTTGGCCATAGCGAGGACCCTCTTTGCCTCAATGCAACAGTGCCCGTGTGGCGCATCTAGCCCGGGAAGAGAAAACCGGCAATCCGAGCCAGACCGCAACCGGTGGATACGACAGTAAATGCGTTGGCTCAGTCTGTTCGTGTCGCTGTTACCGTGCCGGTTTGCGATGTGACAAGTGCCTGCGTTATGGTGCGCAACACCCTAAACCAGATGAGGAAGTGGATTCACCATGGCGCAGAAAACCATAGTCACGCTGGTCGACGATTTGACTGGCGAGGAGGCTGAGAACATCAGTACAGTCGAGTTCGCGCTCGATGGCGTAACTTACGAGCTTGATCTGACGGACGAAAACAGTGCGAAGCTGCATGATGCGCTGTCCCAGTATGCCAAAGCAGGTCGAAAGATCGGTGGACGGCGTCGCGGCGGCCCTCGCCCAGACCGAGCCACCAAAAGCACCGATCGCACCGCCGGCTACAACCGCGAGACGCTGAAGTCGATTCGTGCGTGGGCTAAGAAAAACGGCCACAACGTCAGCGACCGCGGCCGACTGCCCGCCGAGGTGATGCAGGCCTGGCAGACTGCCCAGGCAGCAATGTCCAAGGCGTAGGGGCCACGGCCTGTTGTCATGGGCACATGGTGGCGCGGTTGTGCGTGGGAGATGGGACGGTTACCGTCACGCCCGTCCTGAGCCTGGGAATGCTTAGAGCCAGTCAAGACGCCGAAACAAGACATACAAACCGACTGATAATACTACGACACCACCGTAGAGGTGTAAAAGCCGGACGCTTGACCGTACCCGGGATAAGGCACGTTCTGCCCGTAGAGGCACTGTCACGTTGGCGAGCGGAGGATGCGGCGGTGAGCACTGCTGTGCCGTCGTATCGGGGCCACCGATTCCCGGTGGACATCATTAGCCACTGTGTGTGGTTGCACTACCGGTTCCCGCTGTCGTTTCGTGAGGTCGAGGAGTTGATGCTGGAACGCGGGATCGTGGTCTCCCACGAGACTGTTCGGCGGTAGTGCGCGAAGTTCGGCCAGACCTACGCCAGCGCGCTACGGCGCCGTCGGGCGCGTCCTGGGGACAAGTGGCACCTTGATGAGGTCTTCATCAAGATCCATGGCACGAGTCATTATCTGTGGCGTGCGGTGGACCAGCATGGCAACGTCTTGGACATTCTGGTCACCT
>JAJPIR010000140.1 GCA_021324675.1 Actinomycetota bacterium | reverse complement strand
GCCTCCGGAGACCGGTACCACCCTGACCATGCCTGTCTCTGGTGTCTTCTCGTTCTGTTTTGCCTGCTCAGCGGGTCATGAGTTGCTGGGGTGGCCTGTGGTTCATTGCACGAACCCTTGCACGCGTGGCGGTTTTGGAGGTCGAGGACTCTGCCATCCCTCACCCGCATGTGATGACATGCACTGCTCGCCGGGCACCGTTACCGTCACCATGAGCATGAACCTGCGATGTGCGTCGGCGACATCCATCTCGATCCGTGGTGGGCGTTGGGCTGTGAGGTTCCTGGTGTCGGGGGAGCAGCGGGCGTAGCCGATCACGATGCCAGACATGATCGCATGTTGATTACGGGGGGCATGTGGCTCGTCAGCTGTCCGGCAGCAGGGTGATGAGGGGGAATGCCGCGATGTCGGTCGGTGGGCGGGATAGGTGCAGCGTGGTGTGGAACGTGCCGCCGGTCTCCTTCCCAGACGGGTCATGACCTGTGGCGATGACGGCGTCGATCGCGTAGCGCTGCTCGGCGGCGCTGGTGAACCGGCGTTGCGGAAAGGTGCGGGTGGAGGTCTCGGTGACCAGCCCGTACCCGGGCCAGCGCATCAGCGATGGGCTGGTAGCTGCCGGTGCGCAGGACGAAGGCCATCTACACGGGGTGCTGGGCGTTGTCGAGCAGGGGCTGGAATGTAGCGGCGACAGGAAACTAGCTCCGCCGGTGATCGTGATCAGCTGCACATCCCGTACCGCGGCGAGTAGAGCGGCGTGGGCGGGTGTGGTTTCCAAGTTCTCAGCGAATCCGGCATCCACCAGCCCCACGGCATGAGCGTAGTCAATGGCGTTGTGGGCCGGGTCCAGACCGATTACTCGCGCCGTCTGGCCCGTCGGGTGGCGGTGGGCGGCGTAGAAGACCCGGTCAGCGTTGACCAGTTCCGCGACCGAAGGGTCGTGGTCTCGGGGCCGGTGTACCGGGCCTGCAGATCGGCCAGGGTCACGTTGTGATTTAGCAGGGCGGCGTTGATCCAGTACGAACAGCAGATGTCCAGCACCGTTACCCGCTGCCGGCATTGCTCGGTGCGAGCACGCCGACCGAGTGCCGGAACACTCGTTGGGCGTGGTGCGGGGTCTGGTACTCGAACGGCCCTAACGCCTGGAAAGACCCACGCGGGTCCGGTTGGTCGTAGACGTGGTCGAACCCCGTCCGCGCCCCGACCTGGGCTCTCCGCCGGGTCAGCACCCGGTCTGTGGGAGCTGGTCAGCGTCATTGCATGACCACCAGTCCCTGTCGGTCGGCTCTGTCCAGTGGGGGACTCGGGCCTCACCCTGGGAAGTTGACGATTGTCCACGCCATGGGCAGCTGGTTCGTGCGGGTCTCGGGTGCTCGGTAAGGGTGAGGCCCGAAGAAGTTTCCGGTGAGGTAGTTATCAGCCTCGTAGATCCTTTGGGGAGAGATCTGGTCCTGGTAACCAAAGGAGTCGATCACATACGGAATGCTAGGGCTGGCGACGGGCGATGGACCGTTCATGATCTGGAGATGCAGGTGTGGTGCGTTGGCGTTGCCGGTGTTGCCCAGCTTGGCGATCACGTCGCCCTTGGTGACTTTGTCACCTGGCTTGACCCGCAGGCTGCCCTTGAGCAGATGCGCGTAGAAGGCGTAGGTGCCGTTGCCGATATCGAGCACGATGTGATTGCCGTCCACGTTCTCTACGGTCAACTTCGGCCCGAGCACCGGATCGTCGGCCGGTAGCACCCCTGGGGCGTTGGCGTCCTGCTCATCCAGGATGCTGGTCACCGTGCCGTCGGCCACCGCAAGGACCGCCGATCCGTAGTCCACGTAGCTCTCGTTCTTTGTCTTGTCCCCGGTGTAGAAGGCGCCTAGGTTGTTGTTTTTTTCCAGTCGATGGCAAACAGCTGGCCGCCGACAAGGTTGCCGTCCATCGCCACTGGCGAGCTTCGATGGGGCCAGCCCGGTTCACAGCACCCGTTGAGCGCGACCCAGTTGTTGCCCTTCAGGGGTGGACCGATGATGACCGGGCCACTTGCTGAGATGCTGTAGGGCGTCACGGTGTAGTCCACCGGACCCGGGGTCGTCGTCACCGGGCTGACTGCCCCGTCGAGGTACAGGTGGTGCATCACGTACTTCGGTGCCTTGCCAGGAGAGCCGAAGGAGTAGTCGACGAACAACACCCGCGCCTGCTGGGGCGGGAGCACCGTGTCCGTTACCGGCGTGGCCGGAAGGGCGCGCAGACGGTTGCAGTCACCGAACTTGCACGCGGGGTCCACCAGTTGCTTGTTGCTGAACGTGGCGACGACCTTGCCGGTATTGGTGGCATCGACGACGTCGAGCTTGCGGATGGTCGCCGGGACTGGAGAAGCGTTCTGCAACAACAGGTTGTAGGCAACGTGGAACCTGCCATCGGTCCCGGCGACAGGGACCGTCGGTGGGTTGTTCACCTGCACCAGCACTGGGGTATATGCGTCCTTGACGGTGATCCCAGGCGGCAGCGCATCGAAGGGGGAGTCGCCACTGGCGGCAACGTCTGGTGGGGGTGCGCTGGGTGCGCTGGCGGGAGATGAACTACTACAACCAACGAGCAGCATGGACAAAACAATCATAGTTCCGAATCGCCGCATACTGCCCCCTTCTTGATGCTTTAAGAGTGGTCACTCATCCTCCAAGACTGGTTGCCGCCAGCTATGGCCGACCCACCGCTGGCCCGGGGCCATGACCCACTTGTCCCGGGGACGGGCTGGGCGCGAACACGCCATCGAGATGGCTGCGCAAACTGGCGCTGGTCAGCGTCCGCTGATCTGCGCTTCGGACTGTTAACCGGTCAGCGTGCGTCGGAGAGTTGTGGATCGGGCTGAGCCGCGCAAGGTGCTGGAGTTGGCTTAGCCGGTGGCGGGTGGGCGCACTGAGATCACGGTTCCGGACAGCTCGCTGATCGCGGAGCTGCACAGGAATGCGGTCAGGAGCACGATGTCTTGTGGTCGTCCGAGCCGTCGGCCGGGGTAGGTCTGGGAGATTCGCTCGATGTAGTCGTCGTCGCCGACGCTGTCTCGCATTCCGGGTGTGTCGGTTAGCCCGGGGACTAGGGCGACGGTCCTGATCCCGGAGCCGGCGAGTTCTTGGTGGGCGACGTTGGCCAGGATGTTCATCGCTGCTTTGGATGCGCCGTAGGGCGCCAGCCCAGGGTTGGCCTGCACACCCAGGCCACTGCTGAGGTAGATGATGCGCCCCTGCCCTGGCGGATCATGATGGGCGCGGCATGCTTGGTCACGTCATCCTGGCCGGCGCCGTGAAGCGGCTGGCGACCGAGGCAGCCGAGTCCAGTAGGTGCGTGGACGTAGCGGCAATAGCCGCGCAGCGACGCTGAAGGGTCAGCCGGAGGTTGGCCTGTCCCCGTCAAGCGTGTCTCGGAGGAGGTCGAGGGATACGCGGTCGTCGGGCAGTTCGGCGGCCCACGCTGTCCAGGGGTTCCCCATCGGACACGTCTCGCGCTGCGGTGTGGGGCCATGCCGGGGGCCGGCAGCCGGGAGGTGCGGGAAGCGGCTCAGGGTCGGATGGCTGCTTCGAGGTAGTCCTGCTGGAGGACCAGGGTGTCGTCGTCGCTGAGGTTGAACTTGCGTGCCGCGTCGAGCAGGTCCGTGAATCGCCCTGACTCGATAGCGTGCAACGCATGCCCATCAAACTCGAGAACATCGGCATCGCCGTGCGCGACCTCGAAGCGACGATCGCCTTCTTCACCGACCTCGGTCTGATCGTCCTCGGCCGTGACACGGTTAGTGGCGAGTGGACCGACATCGCCGTCGGCCTCGACGGCAACCACGCCAACATCGCCATGCTCCAGACGCCAGACGGCAACGGTCGCCTTGAGCTGTTCGAGTACATCCACCCCGACGCGATCGAGACGAAGCCCACCCGGCCCAACGAGATCGGCATGCACCGCGTCGCCTTCTCGGTCGACGACATCGACGAGGCCCTCGAGATCGCCGCGAGGCACGGCTGCCACCCGTTGCGCGGCGTGGCGACCTACGGGGACGTCTACAAACTCACCTATGTCCGCGGCCCCAGCGGCATCATCGTGATGCTCGCCGAGGAGCTGAAGAAGAACTGACCGCGGGTCGATGGTCGCGGCCGGACGCTGAGCGAGGCTGAGCGCCGGATGTCCTGCAAAAGGGATCGGTTTCGTGCTCTCCGCCGGCCAACTGTTGCGCTAGCCTCGGCTCACGATGATCCGTGATCGGAGGGCGGAGGATCTCGACCGCCTGTGCGACGTCCTCGGCGAATTGAACGATCACGTTGCCGTCCTTGCAGGGCGGCGCCCACGGGACTGGCTGCAGGAGGTCGACGCAGAGCGCTCGTGGGTGTTCGACCAAGCGCCGGTGCACGTCGCCCCGACCCGAAATGTGGTCGGCCACATCCAGATCTACCACCCGCCCGATTCCCCCTGGGTCCGCGACGTCGTCGCACAGATCAACGGGCGGCCCGGCGATCTTCTGGTGATCGGACGGCTATTCGTCAAGCCGGTCAGGCATGACTACGGAATCGCCCGGTATCTGTTGAAGGAGTCGGTGAAGCTCATCCAGACGCGCGGGCGGGTCCCCGTGATGAGTCCCGACGACCTCGCCTTCGTGCCACCAGCGTTGTGCGCGAAGCTCGGTTTCCAGGAGCTCCGGACCGGTGACGGCGCCCTTGGCGCCCTGATCCGGACTGAGTGACCAGGGAGAACGTCCGATAGGGGATGGACTACTGAAAGGCGTCGAGTAGAACCGGAGCTCGACGAGGATCACACACCGTCACAGACCGGCGCGCAGAGCCGGCGAGCACGAGATGTACGGAGGCACCGATGAAGGCAATCGTCGTGACGGATCGGGCCGCGGAAGCAGCCGGGATCACACTCGCGCAGCGGCCTGAGCCGACGCCGGCGATCAACGACGTCGTCGTTGACGTCCATGCGTCGGGTTTCGTCCCCGCGGAGTGGGAGTGGCCCTCGACGTGGGTCGATCGCTGCGGCCATGATCGAGCCCGGGCGATCATCGGCCACGAGTTCGCCGGAGTGGTCTCCTCCCTGGGCTACGGCACGACGGGATTCTCGCTGGGGCAGCGGGTGTTCGGGATCACGGACTGGCACCGCGATGGAACCCTGGCCGAGTACGCGGCCGTGGAGGCACGCAACCTTGCGCCGCTGCCGGGAAACGTCGACTTCACGGTGGGTGCGAGCCTGCCGATCTCCGGCCTGACCGCGTGGCAGGGCCTGTTCCAGCACGGTCGTGTTCAGGCGGGGCAGAGCGTCCTGGCACACGGCGCCGCCGGCGCGGTCGGGTCCATGGTGACCCAGCTCGCCCGGGAGTTCGGCGCCTACGTCATCGGTACCGGGCGGGCGGCGGACCGCCAGGCGGCGCTGGACTTCGGCGCGAATGAGTTCCTCGACCTCGACGACGAGGATCTCGACGACATCGGCGGGGTCGACCTCGTCTTCGATGTCATCGGCGGTGACATCCAAAGGCGCTCGGCGAGCATCATCCGGCCTGGCGGGACGCTGGTGTCGGTGGTCGGGCCTGCGGAGGCTCGCCCTGTCGACGGCCTCGCGGTCGACTTCGTCGTCGAGTCCGTTCCGAGTCAGCTGGTGGAGATCGTCGACCGGGTGCGAGGCGGGCGCCTTCGCACGCACATCGGAACCGTCGCGACCCTCGACGACGCCGTCCCTGCGCTTAACCCGACCGAGCGGCGCAAGGGCAAGACCGTCATTCGGGTGCGCCCCTGAGCGCTCTGGAAGGGACTGTTGCGTAGAGCGAAGACGTCGTTCGGCATGCTCAAGCTCATGCGCCGCAGCCGCCGTGTTCGTCCGATCCTCCCGTCACCATCGGCGTTCACCGGCTTCCGGTTCCCGCGGGAGGTGATCGTGCTGGCAGTGCGGTGGTATCTCCGTTATGGACTGTCCTATCGCCATGTCGAAGAGCTGCTGGCCGAGCGCGGAGTGCGGGTCGACCACGTCACGGTCTTTCGGTGGGTGCAACGCTTCAGACCGTTGTTGATCGACGCGGCGCAACCCTGCCAACACAGCCCGGGTGACCGATGGTTTGTCGATGAAACATACGTCAAAGTCGCTGGACGATGGGTCTACCTGTACCGAGCAATCGACCAATTTGGACAGGTTATCGACGTGTTGGTCTCCGAGAAACGGGATCTGGCGGCCACTCGACAATTCTTCACGCGTGCACTTGAGCGCAGCTCGTCCCCCGTCGAGGTCACCACCGACCGTGCGGCCGCCTACCCGCGGGTGCTCGATGAGCTAGTGCCCACCGCCTGTCACATCACCGAGCAATACGCAAAGAACGCGATCGAATCGGATCACGGACAGCTGAAGTCCCGCCTACGACCGATGCGTGGCCTCAAGCAGCTCCGCTGCGCACGTGTGATCACCACAGGGCACGCGTTCATACAGAACATCCGTCGTGGCCATTACGAAGTGGGGACCGAGAACGAAGTCAACCTACGGCTCCTGGCTGCCTTTAATGAGCTGGCCTTGGCGATCTGACCAACCGAGATTAACGATCTCGGCTGCCCCGGCTTCGCGCAACGCAACAGCTCCGCTGCGGCGCATGAGCTTGAGCATGCCGAAGGACGTCTTCGCTCTACGCAACAGTCCCGGGCGAAGCACTTAGACACCGGGCCGACGTTGCGAAGGTTTGGGCGCGTATTGGGCGTGGACACCCGCCAACGGCCGTTGAGCCTCGTATACAGCCGAACGCAACAGGATGGTCCTCAAGCTGTTGTCGCAGGTCAAGGCTCTTATGCCTGGTGAGAGAAGGGTGCCCCCGGCAGGATTCGAACCTGCGCTCCCGCCTCCGGAGGCCGGGCTCCGTCATCCACTGTGGCGTCTCTGGTGCACCGCCAGGGCTTTCGTCGGGTCATATGTGTCTGCAGTCGCCACTGTGTGGTGTAGTTGAGTCCACGATTGATTCCACGAGCGTGGCGACTGTGGACAGAACAGAGAGGGAAAGTGTTCAAGATCAGTTGTGACGGCCGACCTGACCACCTGCAGGACAGCCAGTTGACGTCAAGATCAATGACTAATTGGGCCATTGTGTCCGCACTGGCAGGCACCGAAGCTGTCTGATACGGGAGTTGCTGACCCTGGCTGTCGCGCGGTGCTGTGATGGGCATCAACGAGCCTCCCGAGGTCCTTCGCAGCCTTCGCTGGCCCGTTGCCTCCTAGGATTCGGGTCCGCAGGCCCGTGTCCCCGGGCCTAGGTCAGCATGACGAGCGTGAGGTGGGTCACACAAACATGGAACAGATCGGCTTGGACATCGGGCAGATCGACGAGAATGAGCAGGTCGTTGAGCCGAACGGTGAGCCGGATGGCCAGCCCCTTGACGTCGGCGTCGGCACCAAGGAGGCCGGATGAGCCGATGGCGCCGTCCCGACCGAGCTGGTGACCTCAGGAACGAGATTGATGTGTATATCCCTTTCCTTGATCATCGGTGAGTCTCGAATCGATGGCCCAGCACCCGTTCAGTCGTGCCCAGTTTCTGGTAGCAGGCGGGTACCTCTTCTCACGGTGGATAAACCGCCGTACCTGAGGCACGAAGCGGAGCACACCCTGCGCCCCGTAGCGCAGCGACCGCAAGGAGACAACGCTTCGTGCCTCCGGCGGGGAGGCTGGTTTGATCGCAAACAACCATCTCCCCCGCCGCCAGGAAACTCAGGGAACAGGAAGGGGCGGTACGGGGGTGGGCACGGTCGTGGACGGCGGATCCGGCTGACCCGAGCCCGCACCCGGGGAACCGGCACCGCTGCCGTCCGACTGGGACAGCGCAGGACTCGCCGTCATCACCGTCAGCCCTGCCGCGGCCGTTGTCGTCCCTAGCACCAGAAGGGACAGGGTCGTCGCCATGATCAGTCTACCTACCGTGTTGTGCTCCATGATTACTCCCTGTAGTAATGTGGGCACTGTGGTCACAGCACCCAGCCTGGGCCGTCTGGCTTGCGAACCGATGACTGTCCGCGGTTGCGCTTTTCACGGATGGGAGACCACTGCGGACGGGTGGTCCTGGGCGCCGGCGTGGATCGCCGCGTGAGGATGGTGTTGCGCCGCTACGGTCGTGAGCTTGCGCTGTGCGGCACGTCGTCTGTGAAGGTGAAATACCTTCGCAGGCCGGTGGCCTCGAATGCCCAGTTGGCAGTCTGGGAGTGACACACCAATCGCAAATCGCGATCCTCGCGGAGCGCGAATTCGTGAGCCTCGAACAGCGCGCGCAAACCCGCCGAAGACAAGAATCGCACCCCATCGAGGTTCACCACCACAACGGGGGCAATGGTCAACTGGGTGATCACCAGCGCCGCCAGCTCCGGCGCCGTCAACGCGTCGATCTCGCCCACGACGGTGACCACCCGAGCGTCGGGGCCGTGTTCGGTCACCTGGAGATCCAGGATGTCGGATGACAACGGTCCTGCCCTGCCCAACGTGCCAGCTAATAGCGCCATCTCCAGCCTCCTTCTCCACGTCAGTGGCGCCCCAGTGGGGACGCGGATCTACCCTTACGGCCAACGCCCGCCCCGGAAGCTGCGAACCGCCGGTCGCGCTTAGTTACCCAACCTCAACTGGTAGTAAACCTCCCCCTTCAGCAGCTGACCGATCCACCGCCAGGCCTCCCTGGCACCTGACCAACGCCCGCGACGACCGGATCTCCTGCGCTGCTGTACCGGGGGAGATGGGCGCCGGATGACCTCCTGGCTGCCCATCGCCCCTCTGAATGACAGTAAATGTTCCAAGATTCGCAGCCTGCGGCGATAAATGTAAACGCGCTAGCCATGTATCGCCACTATGACGAACTGCGAGTGGGTGAGCACTGCGGGACAGGCATGTGGTGGACTGTGGTCAATCGTGTAATTCCTCAGCTGGGGTGGATGGTGACGCGAAGTCGACGTGAATAATTTGGGAAGTCTTGTGTTGTTCGGCTTGCGCGTAGGAGGTATAGGCGGATTTGTCCGCCCGGGTTAAGCCCACATCATCGGTGAAGGGCGTGAGTAGGCTGCGGGGCCACAGGCGTTTTGCGCGTACGACGTTGAGCTCGGCGCAGAAGACCACGATCAGGGCCGCTAAATAGATCCAGGCCAGCAGGCCGAGCACGAGCCCGAATAGGCCGTAGGTGGCGCTGGCACCTTTGAGTTCGTGAGCCAGGTAATAGGTGCCGATTTCTTGCAGGAGCTGCCAGGCGATCGCGGCGAGAATGGCTCCGGTTCGAATCTGACCGAGTGCGACGTGCCGGGTGGTGAGGATCCGGAACGCAGCGAGGAACAGTCCACCGTTGATCATCACCGCGAGCAAGGTCGCGATAATGCGAAGACTTAGACCAACAGGGGCACCGTAGGCCTCCGCTCCGGTGGTGAGCGCGGACAGGGCTGTGGTTGCCAAGACGCCGGTACCTAACAGCAGCAGCATGAGCAGGCCACGCAGTGAGGCTCGCAGTGTGTCTGGGCGCGCGGCGCGGGGCACGGCCCACACGGTGTCCAGCGCATGTTGGCCGGCTTGGGTTACTCCCAGGCCGCCATAGAGGCTACCGATGACGCCGATGACGACCGCGGTGGTGTTGCCATCCAGAGAATGGATATTCTGCCCGATTTGGTCGCCGATAATCGGGAAGTCCCGCAAGGCAGAGTGCAATATCTGCTGTTGCAAAGCGGCATCACCGCGGAGACTGAAACCGAGGATGGTCACTAACAACAGCAGCAGGGGAAACAGCGACACAAACCCGTAGTAGGTGATCAACGCCGCTAGGTACGTGCCCTGGTCGTCGATGAACTTGTAAACCACCGCCAGCGGAATGCCCACCCACGGATGGCGCTGTTGGTAATCGTCGAGCCGCACGACCACTCCCCGAGCCGGCCTTGACCCAGCGGTTTGTGGAGCTTTCCCAGCCCGCTTCGCGGCCACGCCGTCGTTATCCATAGCCGAAGTGTACGTCCGCAGTCACGCAAAGTAGTCAACTATCAAGCGCGTGGCGAAGAGAAACCGTAACCAGACCGCCGCCGCGTAGGTCTAATCCGTGCCGCCGCTTGACCACCGTAGCGACAATTTGCTCGGTCGGCGTAAACAGCGGCGCGGGCAGAGTGGTGACGATCCGACTGTGTTGCAACCCGCCAGCAGCAACCCTCCGCCCGTCACCTGCCCAGCGGACCTAAAAAGGGCATGCTGAGCCCGCAGTCCTCCTGTGTGAATGACCAGGATGCGTCGATCATGGCCGATCCGGGCACCACCACTGCTAACACAGCATGATAAGCCAGTTCTGGTTACTACCTGTACCCGCTAATAACGCAGCGTGTTTAGTAGCGGCGATTCGGGGCATCATAGGGACATGTTGACCTACCCAGAACGCTCTTCGCTGCGATCGGGCAGCTTCCGGACCGGCGGCGTCGACGTACGCACGTTGTGTACAGGTGGCGTGGTGACAGCTGTGATCGTCTACGGCTTGACGATAGTCGGATCTCTCTTCGTCCGCAGCGGTGAGGTCACCAGTGCTGCGTCCTAATAGTCCCCGTCATCAGCACCCGACCAACTTGGTAAGTGACCCACGGCTGTTGGTGGGCAGTTGATTCCCGTGATATCGGTGACGGTACCGTTTTTATGCGGCAAAATGTAGGAGCAAGTGCCGGTGACACCGTTTCGCCCGTAGACGATTCCTGGGCCGACGCCAGAGCCGCTACAGGACGTTCCGGAGCCAAGACCTTCGTGATCAGTAAATGTTTCGCAGTAGTAAGTGACGCTGGCGGCGGAGGCGGTGCCCGCGTTGATTACTGAACAGCCGATACCGAAAACCGTCGCGGCCATCAGCGTGAGGGTAGCCCTCAAGCGAGTGCTGGCCATGTCTTCTCCCGAAGTAGTCGATATTCTCCTGCCGAGCGATGACGTGATAGCAAGGCCAAGCCAATCGATTGATTGGGCGCGCAAGATTTAGCCCGTTCCGTTGTCCGGGGCCGCTACTGGCTGACCGAGCTTTCAGCGCACCGAACGTCGTGAAATCTTCCTCCAGTCAGATCACCTGGAGCAGGGTCTGCATCTCACTGATCTGAGCGTGATCCGCGCTGATGATCTGTTGGGCAAGGTTGCGGGTGGCAGGATTGCGGGCTTGGGCCAGCTCGATCTGGGACATATCCACCGCGTCTTGATGATCGACGATCATCATTTCGAGAAATGCCCGGTCAAACCCGGCACCGCTGACCGTCCCGGGCAGCTGACCGTGTCCGACGGCGTTCGTGGTGCCTGTGCCGCCTGTGGTGACCGGCGCGGGGATGCCCCATTCGCTGAGCAAAGAATTCATCTGCTCGATCTGGGGGCTTTGCTCCGCCTCGATGCGGGTGGCGAGATCTTTAACCTGCGCTGCGCTGGCCTGGTTGCGGGCGATCTGGGACATCGTAATGGCCTGGGTGTGATGCAACACCATGTTCTGGACGAATACGACGTCGGCTTGGTTGTGCTGCTGTTGAGGGCTGGTGACCGGCACACTGCGCGCCGCCGGTGGTGGTGGTGCGGGGTTGGAGCTGGTCTTGGTGCCGCAACCGGTGAGGAGCAGTCCTGCGGCCGCCGCCGCGGCGAGCACGCCGACCATGGGAGGGATAGGCATCGCTAATGGGTCTCCTTTGCTTGCTGGCGAAACGCCCAGTACCGGGCCAGGTCAAACGCCGAGGGATAACGAGTCACCAGGGTGTGTGGCCATCAGCGGCTCACGCCGACTTTGATGCGCGTTGTGTGCAGCGCATTAGTTTCCTGGTGCATTTGCGCGTGGTTTCAGTGTGCACTGCTGGATCAATGATCGCGAGCTTCGATGTCCGCAATGTACCCGATGTTGCCCGTCTTACTGAATGCACGCTGGACCGCCCATTGAGTCCGATTACGAATGATGGAACTGAACGTGTGGACAACCGGCGCCGCGATTAAGAGTATTGACACAAGGCGCGGCGCGCGACGGCTCCCGTGGCTGCAGACTCGGGCCGGACGATACTCGGCGAGAGTCTTTTGAATACCACTCATAGTATGGCTGTCTGCTTCTGACGACGCGGCGACATGATCCGATGTCGAAGCTGACGCGCAGGACTTACGTCAGCGCACGCCATACCCCTAAGACGCACACTGGCCGCGGCGGTATGGCGGACCAGACCGAGAATCGTCAACCCCAAGCCGAGGTTGACCGTGGCGGTAGCCAGCGCAGCCGACAGATGCTGGCTAAGGGGTAGCAGAACCGCGATGGCCGTGCCGATGCCACCGACCCAGGCAAAAAACCACCGAGGACGGTGCGTAGTCACCAACAAGACGTGCATCGCGGCGGTGGCCAACAGCGCTGCGACAGCCGCGCCGACGGCATAGCCGACCATGGTCACCTGCGCCACCGGTGCGTTTACACGGTCACCGAGCAAGGGGTAACCGAGGACGCCCTCGACGAGGAGAAAACCCACAATGGTCAAACCGCCCACGATGACGGCGGTAACCACACCACCCATCCACAGCGTGCGCGTGTCAAACACATCGCCGGGTTGGTCGTTGTCGGACCGCGCCGACACCTGTTCTTCGTAGGTCATCATGGTCAGGAGATGCCCACAGAACCCCGCGGCCAAACACAAACCGTCACTAAGTATTAACCCTACGTAGCAAACCTGGGAACTGACCCCTCTGGCAACGCAAGCGAATCCATGTAGAAGGTGTTGCCCGGCGCGCCAGTGAGCATCATTACGCTCATGCTGGCCGCCCTGACCAAGAACGGATCGAAGTCGGCACCGAGCGGGCACCGGTCGGCATAGTCCCGGAGTCGCTCCTGATGCCGGTCGAGCTGCTCGATCGTGTCGGGCTGTCCTGCGGTGCCCTCTGCTGCCCGCCACTTGTCTAGCAGATGTCGGAGCGTCTCACGGAGAAAGCCGCCGGTGCCGCAGCACGGGTCGAGCACCCTCTCGTGCTCCTGTGGATCAATATGTCGACCATGACCTCCACGGCGTTGCGGGGAGTGAAGTATTGTCCACGGTCGCCCCGCAGGTTGGTGCCGACCAGTTCCTGATAGGTTTTTGATCTCGGTGAGCACCGCGAGCCAGAACTTGGCGCCTTCGTTGCCGTCCCCGGCCCACAACCCGAGGATGTCGCGTTCCCCGTTGACGGTGACTCCGATGACCACATAGATCGGCCGGTTGACGACCTGCCCGTCGCGGACTTTGACCACGATGGCGTCGATGAACAGCACCGGGTAGATCCGATCCAGGGGCCGGTTGCGCCACTCGGTGATCTCGTCGATGACCTTGTCGGTGATCCGGCTGATGGTGTCTTTGCTGACCGTCGCGCCGTACACCTGAAGCGAAGTGCGCCGCGATTTCCCCGGTGGTCAGCCCGCGAGCAGTCAGCGAGAGCACGATCTCATCCACGCCATCCAGGCGGCGTTGGCGCTTGCGCACGATGGCCGGCGCGAAACTGCCGTCCCGGTCGCGGGGCACCTCAATGTCCACCGGCCCGATCTCGGTGACCACCGTCTTGGTGCGCGTGCCGTTGCGGGAATTGCGGCCGTTGCGGCCCATCGGGTCGTGTTTGTCATACCCGAGGTGCTGGGTCATTTCCGCTTCCAGCGCGGTTTCGAGCACCGATTTGGTTAGCCGAGTCAGCAGGCCACCCTGGCCAACGAGCTCCACTCCCTCGGCAGGGGCCTGCTCCACCAATTCCTGCGCGAGTTGCTGTTGATCAATCTGAGTCGCCATGGGCTCGACGCTTCTATTTGTGTCAAGATCGCTTGGAGCGCTTCCTCCTGTCGTGTGAGCCAGCGCGGTTAGTTCATCCGGTGGCCGCGATGTCGGGGGTCATCACCGCGGTGAGGGTGCGGTAGAGCTGGCGAGCGATGTATCGCTTAAGGCAGCGGCGGATCTCCCGTTTGGACTTGCCCTCGGCACGACGACGCGCCACGTACGCGCTGGTGGCGGGGTCGCTGCGCATTCTGGTGCGCGCGATGGTGTGGAGGGCTTTGTTCAGCGCCTGGTCTCCGCCGCGGTTGAGCCGATGCTGCTGGGTTTGCCCGCTGGAGACCTCCAGGGGGCTGGTTCCCCCGAGTTTGGCAAACGCGGCATCGTTGCGGCAGCGCCCGGGGTGGGAAAACGACACGATGGCTTGGGCCGCGCTGACCGGGCCGATTCCGGGTCGCTGGGTCAGCCCGGGCACGAGGTCATTGACGATCGCGGCCAGCTCGGCGCCATTGGCCTTGAGGATTTGACGGGCGTCGCGTACTGCCACAGCCAGGCCATGGATCTCGGCATGGCGGATAGCTTGCTGTCGGCTAGCGTTTTGAGGCAGACGTCGTTTGACCAGTTCAGCCAAAGTGGTGAGGATGAGTTCGCCGCAGGCGAGGCGGCGGTCGGTGTCATCCCCATCCCGCAACAAGGCTTTGAGGCGATTGGTTTGCGCGGTGCTGGTGGTGGTCAACTCCTGGCGGGCGCACAACAGAATCCGCAAGGCCTCGCGGTCGCCATCAGCACGAGGAGTGGGCAGTTTTCCGGCGTCGAGTTGCACGGCATACAGCACAGCCAGGTGGGCATCCATCGGATCGGACTTGCCCCGACCGCGTCGGATCTTGCGCGTCGGTTGCTCGACCTCGATCACCGAGATCCCCGCGGCCATCGCTGCGCGGGCCAGCCCGGCGCCATAACTGCGGGTGCCCTCGATCGACAGCAACGCGATCCGAACGTGCTGGCCAACCTTGCGCGCGGCAGGATGCGCAGCAAGATTGCTGACTTGACCATGGCGTGCGCGGGTCGGTTCGGGGCGCAGCACGCGT
>JAJPIR010000073.1 GCA_021324675.1 Actinomycetota bacterium | reverse complement strand
CGGTCAGCACCAGCCGCGACACCTCGGCTCGGTTGCCGCCACGCAAGCACTGGGCCAGCGCGGAGTGCTCGGAGTCCACCGGCACGATCTGACCCGGCGCAGCTGCGCGGGTGACCAGGGTGCCACCGGCCACCAGGGACTCCTTGTTGGCCAGTGCCAGGGTGGCGCCGCTGCGCAGGGCAGCCAGTGTCGGTGCCAGACCGCGGGATCCAGTCACGCCGTTGAGCACCACATCGGCGGGCTGGGTGGCGACGAGCTCAGCAGCGGCATCGGGACCGACCAGAATCCGCGGCATCCGGTAGCCGCCCTGGCTGTAGCCGCATCGTTGTGCCTCGGCGAACAGCGCCAGCTGGAGATCCTGCGCGGCCCGGCCGCGAGCCACGGCCACTGCGCCGGCTCCGGTCTGCAGCACTTGTGCGGCCAGCGCCTGCGGATCTGCGCCGCCGGCAGCCAGCCCGACAACCTGGAAACGCTTCGGATTTCGACGCACCACGTCGAGTGCCTGGACACCAATCGATCCGGTGCTGCCCAGTAACACCACCGTGCGAGGCCGAGTTGACAGGTCCATCCAGGTCATTGTTCCCGACCGCCGGGTGTTTATGCGTGCAAGGTGACCTCACGCGGATCACACTGATCGTGAGTGCGCACGGAGGGAGTCGGGCATGGGCATTCTCGGTTGGATTGTTCTCGGATTGGTTGCCGGCGCCATCGCCAAGTTGATCATGCCGGGTAATGACCCCGGCGGGTTCATCGTCACCATGCTGTTGGGCATTGTCGGGGCCGTCATTGGCGGGTTCATCGGCAGCCGTATTTTCGGGCGAGGGTTGGAGACGTTCTGGAATCTTCAAACATGGATCGTCGCCATCATCGGATCCCTCATCTTGCTGATAATTTACCGGCTTGCCGTCGGGAGAAGAGGAGTGTGGCGCTACTGACCCTGCCGAGCTGGCGGGTGCAGCGCACGCTCCGTCCCGCCAGCTCCTAGCGGTATGCCTCCCCACCGGCATGGCCACGGTATGCGATGATGCGGCAGTGGCTATGACAGACCGGCATTCCACCGAGACATCTCTCACCCATGGGACCACCCTTGCCCATGGTGTCGATCCCCACGAGGAACCCTCCGCCGCCTGGGGATGGCACGGCAGCTTCCCTCGCGCCGGCAAGAGTGCCGGATGGTTCACTGCCTTCGCGCTATTCGCGATGATTGTTGGGAATCGCGAGGGAAATACCGAAGTGGTGTACCTGGTGTGCCTTGGCACACTGCTGGTGGTCATGCTCATCGCAAGCCACGTGAAGGCCTACAAAGAAAAGCGACGCTGGCGGGATTGAACGGTTCATCGGCCGTCGAGCTGGAGATCGGCCACCGGACCGTCCGGATTACCAATCCGGACCGAGTTTATTTCCCCGCGCGCGGTGAGACCAAGATTGATCTCGTCCGCTACTACCTGTCGGTCGGTGACGGCATTGTGCGGGCACTGCGCGAGCGTCCCTGCATGCTGCATCGCTTTCCCAGTGGAGTCGCCGGACCCAAGGTGTACCAGAAGCGGCTGCCAGCCGGCGCTCCACCCTGGGTGCACACCGTGCGAGTGGACTTCCCCTCCGGGCGGTCTGCGGATGAATTGTGCGTCACGGACATTGCTGATGTGATTTGGGCAGTCCAGATGAGCACCGTGGAATTCCATCCATGGAATACCCGGGCACCTAACGTCGAATTCCCTGACGAGTGGCGCATTGATCTGGACCCGCAACCCGGCACCGGATTCGCGCACGCTCGCCAGGTGGCTTTAGTGGTGCAGGAGGTGCTTGCCGAGGTCGGTGCGGTGGGTTGGCCGAAGACGTCCGGTGGTCGTGGAATGCATGTCTACGTGCGGATCCAACCCCGCTGGGGCTTCGCCGACGTGCGCCGTGCGGCCCGTGCCTTCGCGCGTGAAGTGGAACGGCGCGCACCCGAGCTGGTCACCACCGCGTGGTGGAAACGGGACCGGATCGCCGCCGTGTTTGTGGACTGGAATCAGAACACTCGGGACCACACGATTCGCAGCGCCTACTCGGTACGGGGCGTACCCGAAGCAGTGGTGTCCACCCCACTGCGATGGGACGAGGTGCCCGACGCCGAACCTGGTGATTTCACCCTGGCCACCGTGGCTGAGCGATTCGCGCGCCTGGGTGACGTTCATGCCGGCATCGACAACGCGGTGTTTTCCCTCGAGCCGCTTCTCGAATGGGCCGACCGCGACACGGATTAGTCCTTAGCCCAGAAGCACATCGGCGATGCTGAACCGGACTGGGCGCTCGAGCTGGTCGTAGGTACAGGAATGCGGATCGCGATCGGGGCGCCAGCGGACGAATTGCGTGGTGTGGCGGAACCGCGGGCCTTCCATGTAGTCGTAGCGCACCTCGACTACGCGCTCAGGCCGCAGCGGGATGAAGGACAGATCCTTGCCGGCGTTCCACCGGCTCGCCTCGTTCTTGCGTGGGGTGCGCTCGCCCTGGTCATGGGCCGCCCAATTCCACGGGTGCTCATCGAATGTCGTGACAAGAGGCTGGAGCTCAGTGAGCAGTCGCTTGCGCGTGGCCATCGGAAAGGCCCCCACTATTCCGACAGAGGCCAGCGCGTTCCGGTCGTCGTACAGGCCGAGTAACAGGGAACCGACGGCGTCAGGACCGGATTTGTGCAGCCGGTAGCCGGCGACGACACAGTCGGCGGTGCGCTCATGCTTGATCTTGGTCATCACACGCTTATCCGGTTGGTAGGCCAGGTCGAGTGGCTTGGCGATCAAGCCGTCCAGGCCCGCGCCTTCGAACTGCTCGAACCAGCGGCGAGCCAGCTCGAGGTCTTGCGTGGCCGGCGTGAGGTGTACCGGCGGCGCAGCGCCGGCCAGGGCGCGTTGCAGCCGCTCCCACCGCTGGTGCAGCGGTTGCTGGGTGAGGTCTTCGTCGCCGAGGGCGAGCAAATCGAAGGCGATGAAGCTGGCCGGGGTCTGCTCAGCCAACAGGTTGACCCGGCTGGCGGCAGGATGGATGCGTTGTTGCAGTGCCTCGAAGTCCAGCGTGTTGCGCTCGGTGTCGGCGATGACAATTTCGCCGTCGATAACCGCGCGGGGTGGGAAATTGGCCCGCACAGCTGCGACGACGTCGGGAAAGTAACGAGTCATCGGTCGCTCGTTGCGACTACCGATCTCTACCTCATCACCGTCGCGGAAGATGATCGATCGGAAGCCGTCCCACTTCGGTTCGTAGTGCTGGCCTGGAGGGATGCCAGCGGCAGGCTTGGCGAGCATCGGAGCGACGGGGGGCATGACGGGAAGGTGCACGAGCTAGAGTGTGCCGCCTGGCCCCGGTAGCGTGCCCCTGTGGCAGACCCGGCCACGGTTTTCGACGCCGCGGCGGATGGTTAGGAGGTCCAGCCCGGCGATGCCACAAGCGTCCCTCACAACGAGGCGTCGATGATGCGCTGGTGAATCTGCTGTGGCGGCGTGCCTGCAAGCCCCATCTTGTCCAGCGTCAGGCCGGTACGGGCATAGTCGACACCATTCATGACAGAGGCGAGTTCGGTAAGGGCTGTCATCGTCGGGGTGGCGACATCGGTGCGGCTAGCCAGCGAGATCCACGGCACCAAACCCCAGCCTACGTCCTCATGCAGGTACCGGTGATCCAGCGTAGGTGGTGCCTTCACTGACCGGATCGCCTCTCCAGCCTGCAACACCTGGTGGACCCGGCCGGTACGGGCAGCAGCCGCGGTGGTG
>JAJPIR010000039.1 GCA_021324675.1 Actinomycetota bacterium | reverse complement strand
GCGGCCGTTGCCCTCCGATTCGGCCACCAGCAGTGATCCGGTCTCGGCGATGGCGAAGTTGGTCCCACTGATCGCCACCTTGGCCTGCAAGAACTTGCGTCGCAGGTGCCGGCGGGCGGCTTCGGCCAGCGCGTGCGGGTCATCGGACAGGTCGGCAGGTGCGTCGCCCATTTCGCGGAGGAAGATTTCCCGGATCTCCCTGCGGTTTTTGTGGATCGCCGGGACGACGATATGGCTGGGCCGGTCGTGGCCCAGCTGCACGATGAGTTCTGCCAGGTCGGTCTCATACGCGTTGATGCCTCGCTTGGCCAAGGCCTCGACCAATCCGATTTCCTGGGTCGCCATCGACTTGACCTTGATCACTTCACGCTCGCCGGTCGCGGCCACCAGCGAGCTGACGATGCAGTTGGCCTCGTCGGCGTCGCGCGCCCAGTGCACATGGGCTCCGCGCTGGGTCGCTGCCTGCTCGAACTGCTCAAGGTAGCGATCGAGGTGCGCCAGCACCTCGTCCTTGATCGCCGCACCGGCGGTGCGTAGCTGCTGCCAGTCCGGCAGTTCCTCGACCATCGTGGCGCGCCGCTGGCGGATCGTGCTGGTCGCGTTGTGGGTGTTACGGCGTAGTTGCGCGGCGTTCACCGCCTGCTTGGCGTTGGCCGGGAACGGCGGGTTGTCGACCCAGATGGTCTCGCCCGCGCTCATCGCGTGGTCTCCGCGGTGTCCGTGGGTAGCTGGTTCGTGCCGTACCCGGGTTCGGTGCTGGCAAGGATCTCTGCCAGGTGCAGGGTGCGTATTCCGGCCCGGATCCGGTCCAGGCCGCCGCCGATGTGCATCAGGCACGAGCGATCACCGGCGCACAACACCTCCGCGCCGGTCATGATCACTGCTTCCATCTTGTCGGCCAGCATCGCCGCCGAGACGTCCGGATTCTTGATGGAAAACGTGCCGCCAAACCCGCAACACTGATCCCAGCGCGGCAGCTCGACGAGGTCAATGCCGCGCACCTTGCGCAGCAGTCGCAACGGCCGATCCCTCACGCCGAGCATCCTGATCGAATGACACGTCGGGTGGTAGGTCACCCGGTGCGGGAAATACGCACCGACATCGTCGGTCCCCATCACGTCAACCAAAAACTGAGACAACTCGAACGTCTTGGTCGCTATCGCCTCCGCCCGCTTGGCAAGCCAGTGCTCGCCCGCGGCTCGCGCGATCATCGGATGCTGGTGGTGGATGCTGGCTGCGCACGAGCCGGAGGGCACCACCACCGCGTCGTAGCTGGAAAAGACCTCCACGTACCGGCGCACGAGAGCAACCTCGAAGTAGCCGCTGTTGGCATGCATCTGTCCGCAGCAGGTCTGCTCCAGCGGGAACTCCACGGGTTGGCCTAGATGCTCCAGCACCTGCACGGTCGCCTGGCCGGCGTCGGGAAACAGCGCGTCAACGAGGCAGGTGGTGAACAGTGCAACCCGCATTGCTCCTCCGCCGCCGCCTATCGTCCCATCAGTGCCCCATGGCCGGGCGCGGGATGTTGCGCCGCGCGATGTTCAGCATCTCGCTAACTCGCCCAGGGAGCACGATTTGGCGGCCGCCAGCTCGAACCCTCCGTTGTTGGGGAAATCTGCGCCAGCAAGATCAGCAGGTCAGCCTCGTGACTGGCGTCGCAGCAGGCGCCGTAGCGCAACAGCCGGCGCATATCTACGTCGAACTTGATCCACTTCTTGCCGCGCAGCGAGTAACGAGGTCTGGCGCCCCTGGGTGCTCGTTCCCCGGAATGCGCTCCATCCGCGTATCAACCCTACTCGGGTCCGAAGGCGCGCGCGCATTCTTGCCGGCAGCTTCTTCCGCTTCCAGCTAACCAGCATGTGAGTTTGTGGCTGGCCCGGATGAGCAAGCGAGGTATCGACACGATTGTTGCCCAGTGGCGCTCCGGAGGCGCGATGACGTAACTGCGACGGCGATGCTGACCCCGACGAACGCCTCAGGGTCATCGGATAAGTCTGCCACGATCAGTACGCGCATGTCTCGGTGTGCAATACTCAAAGATAATCGAACTGCTGCAAGCTGGTAGTTCCTCCCAATACTCGTCACTAGATGAGGTGGTCAACGCCGAGCGACCCACCACACTTTCTGTGGCATTGGGAGACTCTGCGCCCGCTGCTGGCGCGGCTCGCTCACCGGAACGTACAATCCTGGCGCTGCGTTTTCCATCACAGGCACAACCCGAAACCGCTGCACAACTGTGCATATCCCAGGTCCTGCTATCTCTCGATTGCTGCACCGGATCCTTGCATTCCTCCACGAGGGCGTGACGGAGACCTATGAAAGCTTTTGTCGGCTCGGCCGGCCGCAGGTGGAGATTGATCACGGCTGGGCGCGGAGGTCCGCCTGGGAGATCGGTTGCCGCCCAGTGAGCACGCTGGCACTTTCGTCACTTATTGCCAATTGTGACCTTGTGCCGACGACGGTCCGTTGCCGATGTCCGAAACACTCTTTGAGGCTAAGTACAAATCCCCGAATGGCCTTATGGTAAACACGAAGCGTAGGCGCTTTGGCGGGTCGCATTGTGCACGCTGTGTGCGTATGCCTTTCACGGAGAGTGATGATGCGCGTAACCACGTGCCTGATGTGCTTGCGTTACCAGCAGAGATCTGGCGTGCGGCTTCGGTCAGTGCGCCACCGGATTTTCGATGTGGCGCCCAACCTCGCGTCTCCGTGGAACAATTTCGAGCTAAGTAGTCTACGGTCGCCTTGACGGCAACTACCTAGGAGACCCACAATTCTCCACGGAGTCTCCTCGGTTGCGCTACCTAGGTCCGCAGATTCGCCGTGCGCTCAATTTGCACGCTCAGGTCAGATTGTGCCGGACTACTCGCTCTGGAGATATTTATGCGCAGAGTTTTTGCTCAAGTTCTGGTGCCCCTTGCTGTGCTCGCCGGACTTCTTTTCTTGGGTGCAGGTGTGGCAAGTGCCGCGCCGGTATCCGCGGCACTTCCCAGCACTCCAGGAGCGCCTGGCACTGTCGGCGGCGGCTTGGCCTCTGTTTTCGCCACTTACAACACGATACAGACGCCATATGGCCAGATAGCCTTTCCGGTGCAGTAGGGCCGTGGATCCGGTCAGTCGTATCAGTTCTCATTGATCGGCGTGGATCGAACTGTTTGGTTCTGTTGAGCAAGCCCACGTGTGCTATCCCGAGTCGAGGGGCCCGGTGCATGATTACCTTGGGCCCCTCGTATGGTCGGTTGCGGCAATGCCGGTTTACGTGCAGCTGGCGGATTATAGTCCCGGTGTCCAGATGCGGCCTGATCTGATATTGCCGTGGCTGATTTGCGCAAAAGCAAATCATTGCCTCACCGCCGTTAGCGCCGAGTGTCCGCACGATTTTTTTTGTGTAGACGCCACCGTGATCGCGCAGTGGAGAAGCCAGCGCTGTGCAGAGGCTCGCGGTTCGATCAGCGCGTCGGATTTGGCCGCCGACCCGAGGTCGTGAAGCTGTCGGTGCCCGCCGCATAGTGCGATTGTTGTGGCTGAGGCACCATGCACTGGCCCCGACACAATCAGGTCATATTGCGTCGGGGCCACCAGAGCGTTGGTTAGAACTTCACGGTCACGATGTTGGACGTTGAGGCCAGGAATCTGGTGGTGTTGCTGGGGGTGAACACCGCGCTGAGCAGGTGCGTGCCTGTGCTGAGCGTGCTCGCGGGTCCAAGAGCGATACCGATGACTACCGGGACTGGGGCGCCGAGGTTGGCAGACCCGTCCTTGAATTGAACGGTTCCCGCGGCGTTAGCCGGTGCCACTTGAGCGGTGGGGATCACGATCCCGCCTAGTCCTAGGGGCAAAGGCACCTGTACCACGCTCAGCGTGATAGTGGAGGCTGTCACCCCTGGTGCTGGCGTCGGTGTGGGCGTCGGCCGAGGTGTCGGGGTGGGCGTGGGTGCTGGTGTTGATGATGGCGTAGGTGTCGGTGTCACCACCGGAGTTGGGGTTGGGGTGGGGGTGACCACTGGAGTTGGGGTT
>JAJPIR010000047.1 GCA_021324675.1 Actinomycetota bacterium | reverse complement strand
CGTTCAGCGACGTCACGCTGTCCTACCGCCCTGTAGAGCTACGCCACTACATCGAACAAGCCCACATCGAGCGGCGAACCATCCGGGTAAGTGATGCCGACTACATTCGAGGCAACGAGACGCTTCATCTTGATGTGCAAATCAGCCCACTCACTGATGCCGATGCCGACTTGCTGGTGTGATTCTGAATTTTCATGACGTCTCAGTCTCGATATTGGGTTGCCCACGGGGCAACTTCGGTCCCTGATTCGCCGCACGTTGGCTGGTGACGCCGGCCCTCATGAGATGGTTCTGCCCGCGGTCAGTAGGGCGGGGGCGTACGATCATGGTCCGGGTGGCAGGCAGCCCACTCAGCAGCGCTGACGGCTTAGCGGCGGGCGCCATCCTGCTCGTGGAGCAGGATGGCATCGCGCAACCAGATGACAGTGGCGCCGATCCAACTGGACAGTAGGCCCGTCCGGCCGCACGTAGGCGCCCACACATCGTGACCTTCATGAGCGCTGTTTCGGTATGCGGTCGACTATTCCTGCCGCACCCAAACAGCGCTTCGGGTGCAAAAGAAGGCGACCGCCAATGGGGCGAGTAAGAGCCTCAAGTGGCAGGTGTCTGCGGCGTGTCCTGACCCTTGCCGACCGATCCCGGCGGCATACCCTTTCCCTTCTCGCGTCCGGTTCCTACATCCGCGTCCTCGGGCACCCCTGCGGGAAATGACCCACCCCTGGCCTCTTCAACCTTTTCCTGTGGAGCTTTGTCGTCACGCTCGTCCATGGCAACCTCCGTCATGATGATTGGGACCTACCACTACTCCTCCGAGCCAAGCTCCGCCCTCCAGCGGTAAGCGGCCTCGGCATTGCGCAAGAGATCAAAGCCGTTGTCGGCAAAGGCCTTGTCCTGCTGGAACCGATACCACTGTGGGCACCGGCTACCACGGCCGGTCGCTTGGTTTGGGTCATGTACGCAGGGATACCCATGGACCGCGCGGGTTAACCGTACGTCGCTGAATCGGTTCATGACGTCCGGAAATTGCCATCGGCTTGTGCCATCGGGTAACCGTGAGTGACGCTGTAGTTAAGCAACTGCTCAGCGTGGCGCGTTACCCCGCACTGCGCCCGCAGTTGCAAGGCCGTGCACGTCCGGATCCTCCTCCTCAGCAGCCCGCCGCCAGCTGTGCCAGACTGCAAATGACTGGAATCAACGGTAACCCTCTAAACACGGACGGCGGTTGTCGATGGGGCGGCTGACGGTGCGCCATTCCGTGTTGCGGCTGAGCGCTGAGCACGCCAGCAGGCAGCCCGATCGGCTGGCCGTCGAAGAACCGATGGAACTGCGGGTGGCCGGGCGCCCGCTCGCAGTCACCATGCGTACACCTGGTCACGACATCGAGTTGGCGCATGGTTTCTTGCTGACCGAAGGTGTGATCGACGCGGTGAGTGACGTCGCCACTGCACGGTACTGCGATTCCGTCGATGAGCGCGGGCGCAACACCTACAACGTGCTCGACGTGGCGCTTTCTCCCGGCGTCGCAGCGCCACCCACCGGTGTAAATCGCAACTTCTACACCACCTCGTCGTGCGGCGTGTGCGGCAAGGCCTCGCTAGACGCGGTGCGCCTGCGCAGCCGATACTCCCCGGCAGGCGACTCCTCCCGGATCTCACCGCAGACACTGTCCGCGCTTCCTGATGTGCTGCGCACCAGCCAACGGTTGTTCGACTCGACCGGAGGCCTACACGCAGCCGGGCTATTCACCGCCGAGGGTCGTTTGCTGGTTGTGCGGGAAGACGTGGGTAGGCACAACGCCGTGGACAAGGTACTCGGCTGGGCGCTGCTCAACGATAGCGTCCCAGCCCGCGGCTGCGTGCTGATGGTGTCTGGCCGGGCATCATTCGAACTCGTCCAGAAGGCAGTGATGGCCGGCGTCCCCATGCTGGCAGCGGTCTCCGCGCCCTCGTCGCTGGCCGTTGAACTGGCCGCCGAATCCGGGCTGACGCTGGTTGGTTTCCTACGTGGCGCCACGATGAACGTCTACGCGGGCGCCGAGCGGGTCCTGCTCACTTCCACTGCGGCGGGCTGAGTGCCGCCTACAGGTCGAGGACCAGCCGGTCGCTGTGGGAGCGCGATACGCACAGCAGCATTGCGCCGGCGGCGCGCTCGGTATTGCTGAGTAAGTCATCGCGGTGGTCAGGTTCGCCAGCTAAGACCACGGTGCGACAGCTCCCGCAAATGCCCTGTTCACAGCCTGTTGTGATGGTAGGAACAACGGCGCGGATTGCTTGTAAGACGGTTTGATCGGCGGGCACTTCGATGATCTGTCCGGTGCGGCGCAATTCAACCTGAAACGGGGCGCCCCCGGTGGCGGCGCGCCCGGTGAAGCGTTCGATATGCAGGGTCAGGTCTGATCGATGGGAGACCCGCTCCTCCACGGCACGCATCAGCCGGTCGGGACCACAGCAGTAGACTGCGGTTCCTGGGGCCGTCGCGTCAATGATCGCATCCACGTCCGCTCGACCGCGCTCATCGCTGGGTATGACATCGACCCGATCGGAACCCAACGCGCATACTTCATCAAGGAAACCCATGCTGGTCCGAGATCGCCCGATATAGATCAGCTTCCACACACTGTCTGTTGACGCCACCCGGGCCGCCATCGCCAGCACGGCGGTAATTCCAATTCCGCCAGCAATGAATAGATACGCTGAGCTGGGAACCAGGGGAAAGTAGTTCCACGGCCCGTGTACGGTGATCAGCTGGCCGGCTCGAGTTTCGTTATGAATTTCCACCGACCCGCCGCGGCCCACCGGTACCTGCAAGACCGCAATCCGGTAAGAACGGGTATCGTCTGGGTCACCGCACAATGAGTAATGCCGGCGCCGGCCCGAAGGCAACGCCAACTCAATATGGGCACCTGGTTCCCAGTTCGGCAGGGGCGAACCGTCAGGGGAACGCAGACGTAGCGACAAGACGTTATCCGCTTCCCACGTCGTTTGACTGATGAGCAGCCGCATTCCGGTTTGCGTCGTCGACGAAGAGACGTTCCCGGCGTGAAGCCGCGGAATTGACGGCAATGTTTTTGTGGTCGGCAGATTCGTCTGCGTAAGCGCGGATGAGCCAGCGCGATACAGGGCGAGCAGCCGAAAGACCACCAAAAAGAGGATCACCTCCCCGACCACGAGGCTTGCCCAATGCAGAACCGGGCGCGTGGTGTCGCTTCCGGCCAAGATGGAGTGGGCACAGGCAAGACCAAATAAAGGAAACGCCAGCAGGTGGAGGCGGCGCCACCACCGCCAGGGCAGGAGAGCTCGTACCCATGAAGTCACCACGACTGCGGTGAGCAGATAAAAGGCCAGCACTCCGCAGCCCTGGGCCACCGGATTACTTTGCCTGGTAAAGGGGACGAACAATTCTCGCAAGCCGATCTGCAACTGAGCATCGGCGAGCACAGAAACCAGGTGAATCACTGTGAAGGCCACGGCCAGCACTCCGCCGAACTCGTGCACTTCCCGGATCCATGTGCGACCGCGTCCCCGCGCGAACCGAGTAGTCACCAATAGCCCACCCAGCACCGTCGCGCCAAGCAAAGCCCATGCGATAAGACCTGACACCCGAGCTACATCCCACCACACCACCAAATCGATCTGAGCTCCGGAGACGGAAGAACCATTCCCTGAGGCCACGAACACCACGAGGATTGCTGTAACACCCGCGCTAAGGCTGCCGGCCCATATACGTGGTGAACCGGCCACCCGGACCAACGGATCAGTCACCGCAGCCGCTTACGTGACCCGCGGCATGGCAGTCCGGCTGCCAAACCCACCGACCCGCGAACGGTGCAAGGCCGTGATGGCATAGTCACTCACCGCGACCGAGCCAGCAGAAACGATCACTCGACATCGCCGCATAGCTCCCCCAGAACCAATTTGCAGCAAGCAAAGATACAGACTCTCCGCTACCTATACCAAAAGATCGTCACCCTTAGCAAGAATAAATGCCAAGCGCGACTACACGGTTGGAGTAATGTGGTTACCGTAAATAATGGGATCGATACACTTTGTAACGAAACCTGCGAAGTTGCTGTTAACAGTCCGTGACCAGCAATGGACGCCGTGAGATTTGCAATCGCAAACGATGCCGAGTGCGCCGATGATCGAAGACAGGCAAGCCAGCCTCCCCCCGCGCTGGCCGCGACAGCACCTTGAAAAGTGGCATATGTTGGTGGCGCACGACGGCCGCATTGGTGACAACCGGATGTCGATCAAGAGATAGCCACGTTGGCGGAAACAAACAGTTGCGAGCCACCGACACCCCCGTGCCCGATTCCCGGGGCGCTTTTGACCATATCTATACAGAAGTGGCCAATACTATCCCGGGTTCACGTAGAGCGGCCTGAACCGGCACCAGATCACCCAACGCCATGCCCGCGTGGGGGAATTGCATGGTGAAAGATTCGTCGTCGGCGTTCAGCGGTGGACTGCCGAACTCGGTGACGCCCCACTGCGACCTGGCCTCTCACCTGGAGGTTTCATCCATCGCGTTTGCCACCGGCACGGACAGCTGGCTAACCCAGTCGGGGCTGCAAGGTCTCAAACACGTCACCGTCTCAGGAGGACCTCACCAGCAGTGAAAGCAGGCGACCGTGCACCATCACCCCGACCTCATCCGCAGCATCAGCACCGCACCGACCTAGACCGCCACCACCGCTGCATCGAACTCAACGGCCTATCCATTGGCCCCAGCCCCGACCAGGAGCACGCTGTTCTCCAGCGGACGGCCCTCCCAGCCACCGTGTAGGGATTGACCGGCTGCGGTGAGACTGTGAGCAGGTTGCGGGGGGTTCTTACACACGCTGTATGCCTCCTGGAGCCATTAGTATCAGGCGTTGCTCCGTTCAGGGCGCAGGGGTGCACCGCGACTTTACGGAGTCTTAACCTAGTGGGGCGCGTGCACGTACATCTGCAAGTGCATTACACGGATGCGTCTTCGTGGAAGATCCACAAACGGGGTCAGCCGCAGCAACCACGGCTCTGCGAGCCGAATTCGCAGAGGCCGTGAGCAAGGCTTGGTCCGATCCGTGCCGCGACACAGACACATGTGTCGCAAAGCGACATCGCTACTCGCTCACACAGAGAGGAAAGCGCATGCTGAAATTCGCTCAACTCCGGAGCAAGGCCGAAATCTTCGCGGAGATCATACACAACTACCCGGGCGCTGATGATATGTGCGGCGGCTGGGAGATAGAAAAGTTCGACTTCAAACCACCGAGCGACAGGTGGATGGACTCTTTCAAGCCGCTGACAACCTTTGAGCTGGAGCTCAAGAGCACGCCCGGATTTGACAAGTTCGACGTTTGGATCCGCGGAAGAACCCCAAAAGGAGACACAAAAACGGCCAAGGTGGGGACCATTGCAAACTGGTGGAAATTAGACGGTGCTTAGCTGGACGGCCTGGCATTCCGTCGGCGCCACTGTGCCACGCGCTACCCGGGGGTCACAACCTTACGACAGCTGGTGTCAAGTCACGTGTATCGCCGGACCTCGCAATTGCGGTTATTAGGACCTGCTACCAGACAGCACTGCCGTGATCGACAGCGCCTAACGCAGTTGCCGTAGGGAGGTGTGTTTGATTGGGGGATCGGCGAATAGAACTGTGGTCACCGCGAAGTCTGCGTGGAGGGCAGGCGAAGCAACTGACCGGGATAAATGAGGTCGGGATTGCTGATGCCTCGGCGGTTCACTTCATAAAGCTGCTTCCAGTCCGGGATATTGTGACTTGTGGCGATGTCGGACAGACAGTCACCGACACGCACGCTATAGGTCGTCGTGGATTGGCCACTCGGTTGTGGCCCCGCGGGCAGTTGTGGCTGCCTTGAGGTAGTTGCCGGGGCCATGAGCGCGGGGAGTTGCGGCAGCACGACAGGTGGCGTTATCGCAGCCACTAAGACTGCTGACGCTAGCTCACGGGCTGATCGGGCACCGCTGTCACGGGTGTAGGGATCGCACACAGGCCGGGCAGCGATGCCCGGAGTCACCATGAATGCCGATCCCCCGGACGAGCCGGTGCCCGTGTTGCCGACCCGCATGCTTGACCCGCCACACCACGCAGCCGCGTTCTGGTTCACGCCCGAGGAGGCAGCCGCAGGATCGGACGGCACGCCAGTGGTGGCGATCACCGTGCCCAGAGCTGCGGCGGCGACAGGTAACCAGCGGCGCGCGGTGAAGCTGAGCTGTGGGGCAAACATGCGTCTAGCCCACCGCACCTGCAGCCAGAATGAACCCTCTACGTAGCCGGGAAGCGACGAACGGTTACCACGCGTCCGTCAACGGCTGTGCCCTCGCGCTGGCGTCGAGCCTCACCGTGGCTGCGGGCACCATCCAGTGGACAGCTACGCGAGGCATGCCACCGCCCTTCGCCGTGCAACCTGACCACCTATACAGCACGGACAACCGTTGGGCGCTCGACTGATGAGCCGTCACACGGAGTGCCCCCGGTGGGAGTCGAACCCACACTGCAGCCCTTTTAAGGGGCCTGCCTCTGCCTTTGGGCTACGGGGGCGCGCCCGTACAGGGTAGCTGCGCCACGGCTAGCGGTATCGACATGTGTCAGATCATGAGGAGGTGGTCGCACGGACGAACTCAGCTTTGGGATCATTGATCTGACCCAGCGCCACCACCTCACGGCGGAACAGCAAGGCAGCGGTCCAGTCAGTCAAGATGCGCACCTTGCGGTTGAATGTCGGCATCCGGCTCAGGTGGTAGGTGCGGTGCATCAGCCAGGCAGGAGGACCGGTGAACCTGATGCCGTAGATCTCTGCCACTCCGCGGTACAGGCCCAAGCTGGCTACTGACCCAGCGTAACGGTGCTGGTAGTGCCGCAGCGGCTGGCCGCGCAGATAGGCGATGACGTTGTCGGCGAGCACCTCGGCCTGGCGGACGGCATGCTGGGCGGACGGGCTCGTGGTGGCGTTCGGATCAGATGAGGTCAGGTCGGGCACGGCGGCACAGTCGCCAGCAGAGAAGGCATCGGGGTAGCCCACCACCTGCAGCGTTGGCTGGCACCGCAACCGCCGGCGGTCATCCAGTGGCAGGTCGGTGTGCCGTAGCACGGGGTTGGCCTTAACGCCGGCGGTCCAGACAATGGTGTCGGCGTCAAACTCGGTGCCGTTGTCCAACACCACATGGCCGTTTTCCATGGTGCTGACCCGGGTGTTCAAGAAGATTTCGATGCCACGTTGGGCTAAGCGCTTGACGGTGTAGTGGCCCAGTGCGGGGCTTACTTCCGGCATGATCCGTCCGGCCGCCTCTACCAGTACCCAGCGCATGTCCGTGGGCTCGATGGTCTGGTAGTAGCGGCAGGCGTAGCGAGCCATGTCCTCGAGCTCGGCAAGCACCTCGATTCCCGCGTATCCCCCGCCGATCACCACGAAGCTCAGCAGCCTGCGGCGTAGCTGCATATCGATCGACGCGTCGGCGGCTTCCAGCCGGGACAGCACGTGGTTACGCAGGAAGATGGCCTCGCCGATGGTCTTGAATGCAATACCGTGCTCGGCGAGGCCGGGAATGGGCAGGGTACGCGCGATGGAGCCCGGCGCCATTACCAGGACGTCGTAGCCGATCTGCTCGACGTTTCCACCGCAGTTTTCGATTGTGGCGACGTGGTCGGCGTGCTTCACCTTGGTAACCCGGCCACAGACGACGCGGCAGCGCTTGAGCACGCGGCGCAGCGGCACCACCACGTGCCGGGGCTCGATCGACCCCGCCGCTGCCTCTGGCAGGAAGGGCTGGTAGGTCATCTGCGGTTGGGGATCGACCACAGTGATCGATGCGTCGCCCTGGCTCAGCTTGGATTGCAGCCGGAGCGCGGTGTACATCCCCACATAGCCACCGCCGACGATGAGGATGTGGGGCGATTCCCTAGGCGCAACACCCATGGCAGCAGTATCCCGGTTGCCGGCCCGGGCATGCCGGTGATTATGAGGTGATCCCAGGATTATGACGTGATCCCGGCCAGTTCCGCGGCCCGGCGTAGCACATCGGTCAGCATTGCCGGGGTGAGCCGGCCGGTGAACGTGTTCTGCTGGCTGACGTGGTAACAGCCGAGCAGATGCAGCCCCTCCAAGGTGACTTCGGTGCCGTGCGCGAAGCGCGGCCGCGGGTTCGGCAGCGGCCACCCCGAGGCGCTCAGCGCGGGCAGCAGCGCTTGCCAGCCGAATGCACCGAGCACCACGACCGCGCGCAGCGTCGGGCGGAGCAGTTCCAGCTCCCTGGTCAGCCACGGCCGGCACGCGTCACGTTCGCTGGGGGTGGGCTTGTTCGCCGGCGGCGCGCAGTGCACCGGTGCGGTGATCCGGGTGCGGTACAACATCATCCCGTCACCGCGGTGGGTGGAAACCGGTTGATTGGCTAGCCCGACAGCGTGCAACGCGGCGAACAGCACGTCACCCGAGCGGTCCCCCGTGAAGATCCGGCCAGTGCGGTTGCCACCGTGCGCGGCGGGCGCGAGCCCGACAATGGCCAGCGCCGCGTCAGGTGGGCCGAACCCCGGCACCGGGCGCCCCCAGTAGGTCTCGTCGCGGTAGGCAGCTCGCTTGTCCGCGGCGACCTTCTCTCGCCACGCGACCAGCCGCGGGCACTCGCGGCAGCGCGTCACCGCCTCGTCCAGCGCCTCCAGCGCCCCCGGCCCCCCGCGTGTCGCGCTCTCATGCTCGCTGTGTCGCGTTCTCATGCACACCCCGGATCAGCCAGGCCCACCGCGATGCCGTCGAGGATGTCGTGCTCGCTGACCACGAGCTCAGAGATGCCGGCCCGCATCTGAAGCTGCTCAGCGAGCACCACAACGATGAGCGCACCGCCGGCGATCACGTCAACCCTACCGGGATGGATAACGGGATTGGCCGCGCGCTGCTGATGCGTCGAAGCAAGCAAATCCTCTGTCGTGTCCCGCACCTGCTGCAGCGACAAGCGCGACAGGTGGGTGCATGCCGAGTCGTAGTCAGGCAACCGCTGGGCCACCGCGGACAGCGTCGTCACGGTGCCCGCCAGGCCGACCCAGGTGCGGGCCCGGTCCACCGGCACGTCTGCGAATGCCTCCTGCAAGGTTCGGGCTGCAAACCGCCGGGCCGCGCTAATTTCGGCCGGCGTCGGAGGGTCCGAGTGCAGGTGGCGCTCGGTGATCCGGACACAGCCGACGTCCACCGAGCGGGCCGCCGTGACCCGCGCGCTGGTCCCATCCCAGTCGCCAAGCACAACCTCGGTGGACCCGCCACCCACATCAACGACGACAAACGGCCCATCATCCGGATCAAGATCACCAACGGCGCCGGTGAACGACAGCCGGGCCTCTTCATCGCCCGTGATCACCTCGGCGTCAGCACCGAGAGTCCGGCGGACCATCTGGAAGAAGTCGTCCCGGTTGGCCGCATCCCGGGTGGCCGAAGTCGCCACCATGCGGACCCGTTGGGCATCGCTGTGCCGGATCAGGGCGGCGTAATCGGCTAGCGCCACCCGGGTGCGCTCCAAGGCCTCCGGCGCAAGCCGGCCAGTGGCATCGACGTTTTGACCGAGGCGGACAATCCGTATTTCCCGATGCACATCGACAAGCTTGCGATCAGCCAGATCAGCCACAAGCAACCGGATCGAGTTGGTCCCGCAGTCGATCGCGGCCACCCTGACCATCTACGCCTCCACTGTTGCCCGCGCGCATGCAGCGGGCGCAGCGGGGTTTAATCAGGCAGCCTATAACCCGCGCTGGGTGGGAGATTAATAACGTGACGAACCAGCCCCCGCCGCTGGTTGACTTCGACCCGCTGGCATGCGATCCGGCGCTGGATGCAGCGATCAGGCGGTACTGCGATGCCGTGCCGGCGCTCGACGAACTCGCGCTCGAAGCTGGATCGAGTGTGGCGCGCGAGCACGGGCGGCTAGCCGATCTCCACCAGCCGGTGTTGCATACGCATAATCGCTACGGCGATCGCATCGACGAGGTGGAATTCCACCCGTCCTGGCATTGGCTCATGCGTCGCGCAGTCGCGCATGGACTGCACGCCGCTCCGTGGGGAGCAGACGCGCCAAGCGCGGCGCACCTTGTCCGCGCTGCGGGATTTTACCTCTGGACTCAGATTGAAGCTGGCCACGGCTGCCCCCTGTCGATGACCTACGCCGCGGTACCGGCGTTGCGCCACTGCCCTGAGCTGTCCGCGCAATGGGAACCGGGACTGTGCTCGCGGGTATACGACCCAGGCTCAGGCGCACCAGCGAGCAAGCAGGGGCTGCTCGCCGGGATGTCGATGACGGAAAAGCAGGGCGGATCCGACGTGCGCGCGAACACGACGACTGCGGCACCTGTCGATGGCGGCGCCTACCGGCTAGTCGGGCACAAGTGGTTCACCTCAGCACCGATGAACGATGTTTTTCTCACGCTGGCTTACGCTCCGGCCGGGCTCACATGCTTTGCGGTCCCCCGCGTGTTACCGGACGGCACCCGTAATGGCATCCGGTTGCAGAGGTTGAAGAACAAGCTGGGCAACCGCGCCAATGCTTCTGCCGAGATCGAGTATGACGGCACGCTGGGTTGGGCGGTCGGCGCGGAGGGAATACCGGCGATCATCGAGATGGTCACCATGACCAGGCTGGACTGCGTGCTCGGCTCGGCCGCCACCATCCGGGCGTCGCTGTCAGAGGCCGCACCCATGTGGCACACCGCCGGGCGTTCGGTGTTCGGTTGGCCGACGCCCCGTTGATGGCGGCAGTGGTGGCTGACCTCGCGCTGGAAAGCGAAGCCACCACTGCGCTGGCGATGAGGCTAGCCGCCGCAGTGGACGCCGGTGAGCGGACCTTGTTGCGGATCGCACTGCCAGCGAGCAAGTACTACGTCTGCAAGCGTGCACCCGCGGTGGCGGCTGAGGCGCTGGAGTGTCTAGGTGGCAACGGCTACGTCGAGGATTCTGGGCTGCCCCGGCTGTACCGGGAAGCCCCGCTGAACTCGATCTGGGAGGGCTCGGGCAACATCACCGCACTGGACGTGCTGCGCGCGCTGTCGCGTGATGCGGCTACCGCGGATGCGTTGCTGGCTGAGCTGGCTCCCGTCGCCCGGGCATGCCCCAGTGTGGGCAGGGCGGTCTCCTTACTGCGAGCTGAGCTGTCCGCTCCGGCGCCGGAGCGGGCGCGCCGCTTGGCCGTGCTGATCGCGCTGTGCCTGCAGGCGTCATTGCTGCTGCGGCATTCACCGGCAGTGGTCGCCGGGACGTTCATCGGCTCCCGGTTCGGCGGCGACACCACCGGATGGACCATTGGGTTGCTGCCAGCGGGAACCGATACCCGCCTGCTCGTCGAGCGAGTGACGCCATCCCTGGGATGACGCTGCAGCTCGGCGCCTGCTTGCTGGTGAGCACCATGGCGCGACACACGCGGCGCGAGGGCGCGACACACGCGGCGCGAGGGCG
>JAJPIR010000218.1 GCA_021324675.1 Actinomycetota bacterium | reverse complement strand
AACGACAACGACGGGCGGCAAAAGACCGACCGGGAGACCGGTGAACTGCTGCACGTCACCGAGCTGGTGGCGATGGACGAAACCGGCGCCGAGGTGATCAAGGTCACCACCGCCGGACAGCCCAGGGTTACTAAGCGGCAGGCGGTCACGGTGGTCAAGCTGGTCGCTACACCGTGGACCATCGACGGCCGCGGTGGGGTGGCCTTCCGGGCCGACGCCATCATCCCGGTGCCGACCGCCCCGTCCAGCGCGGCCAGGGCAGCCATGAGTGCTGGGTCGGCGGGTGGGTCATGACCACCTCAACGATGACCCCCGATCTGGCGCAGCTGAAAGAGACGCATGAGCGCGCCGAGCAACTTCGCGAGGAGGCGGCCGAGGCCGAGCGGGTCGCATTTGTGGCCTGGCAGCAGGCCTACGGCGCCTACGAGGTCGCCTGTGATGAGGCATCTGCCGCGTGGACGGCCTGGTTAGCGGCCGTCACCCCTTAGTGCGGCGCCCGGCCGGTCGGGCCTGGAAACCAAGGCCGGCCGGGCGCCCGCTCCACCCATCACCTTCAAGACAACTGGAGCTCTCATGAGCCTACGGCCAGACGAGCACGCCCAAAAATGCTCGCCCCGACAACGGATCAGCGTCCCGAGCGCACCGGACGCGAGCACTCATTGGTGCTGCGGCGGTGGTCGCTGATGGACGCCTACCTCATCGCCGGATTGATCGCCGGTGGTGCCGCGCTGGGTGTGGTCGTGTGGGTGCTGGCCAAAATCGGCCACGCACTCATCAAAATCGCCGAAGCGCTGGCCGCTGCTGCCGTGGTGTTTTTCACACTCTGGCTGATGATCAAAGCGCTGGCGTGGGCCCTGCACCAGACAGTCACCTACTGGCGAACCAGCCTGACCGTGCTTGGGGTGCTGGCCTGGTGCCAGTGGTGGGGCTGGGAATCGCTGGCCATAACCGCGAGCGTGGTCGCCGCGCTGTTCACTGGGTGGCGACTGGTCGACCTGAGGTCGTTTGACGCGTGGGCGGGTCGGCATCTGCGGGCCTGGTGGCTGCGCTGGACGGTGTATTCGCCGAAGCTGCCCGAGTGGCTGCATGCCTGCGGCCTGGGCATCAAGCAAGACGCGGCGCCGGTCATGGTGACGCTGACACCGTGGGCACGAAGTTTTGGTCGTCGGCGGCGCCAGGCGCGGGCGCAGCTGCCCAGGGTGCTCGGCGTGCGTTCGGGTGGGTCGTGGGATCTGGTGCGGGTGCGGCTGGTGCCCGGCCAGAAACCGGAAGACTTCGATGCGGCTGCGCGGGCGTTGGCCTCGGCCCGGGGGGTGGCGCGCTGCCAGGTCCGCGAGCTGTCCCCCAACGTGGTGTCGATCGATTTCCAGCGGCGCAACCTGCTCGCCGACCCCGTTAACTGTCCGGATCTCGCCGCACTGGCCGGGATCCCCGGCGAGGCTGTTGATCTACGGCGGGTGTGGGCCGGGCGCACCGAATACGGCCAGGACTGGCACATTTCCCTGGCCGGTCCAGTCAGTCACCTGCTGGCCGCCGGTGAGTCGGGGGCGGGCAAGAACTCGGTGACCTGGCGTCCCCTGGTCTCCATCGCTCCCGCCATCCGCGATGGCCTGGTCCGGGTCTCCGGGATCGACCCCAAGGGCATGGAACTGGCCTACGGGCGGCGGATCTTTGCCCGCTACGCCGTCACCGGGACCGACGCGCTGGCACTCCTGGATGACCTGGTGCAGGCCATGGCCGCCCGCAAGGCCGAGTTCGCCGGCCGGGTGCGGGTGGTGCCGATCACCCGGCAGCATCCGCTGGAGCTGGTCGAGTTTGACGAGCTGGGCGCGCTGACCAAATACACCGACCGGCGCACCCGCGACGCGATCACCGAACGTCTGGCGCTGCTGACCACCCAGGGCCGGGCGCTGGGATTCACCGTCCGGGGCTATGTCCAGGAACCCACCAAGGACACCGTGCCGGTCCGGGAGCTGTTTCCCCGGCGGATCTGCCTGCGAGTCGCGGCCAAATCGCACGTGGGAATGGTGCTCGGCGACCAGGCCTACGACCGCGGTGCCTGGGCCAACCGCATCACCGACGCCGAAGCTGGCGTCGGGTACGTCTTCGGCGAGGGCATCCGCGAACCCCTGCGGGTCCGCGCCGGCTGGGTCTCCGACCAGACGATTAAGCAGCTCGAAAGCTTCGTCACCGCCCGCGCCCGGCAGGACAGTGCGGTGCTGACTTTGTCGACCACCGGCAGGGGATCGACGCCCGGAGGCTTGGCGTGAATCCCACGACCGTCGCTGCTTTCCCGGCCCGCACGGTAGATGACATTGTCAACCGGGCCGGTCGGTCTGACTTCGACAGGTGGGCTGAGCAAGTTACCCGGTGCGGCCACTGTTCGCACCCGGTGCGGCTGCGCGGGCGCGTCGAACACCGCTCCGTCACCGGTCGGCGGGTAGCTTACTCGACGGATGGCGAGCCGGATCGGGTGCTGCTGATCCGCTGTGGCAACCGGCGCGCAGCGGTCTGCCCGTCGTGCTCGTGGGAGTACGCGGGTGACATGTGGCAGCTGCTCTACGCCGGTGCGGCTGGCGGACGCAAAGGCGTTCCCGAGACGATCCGCTCGCACCCCTTGGTGTTCGCCACCCTGACCGCGCCGGGGTTCGGGCCGGTGCACACCACCCGCGCCGACCGTTGTGGGCCTGCCCGCTGCCGACCTGTGCAGGGCAAACCGCGACTGTGTGCACACGGGCGGCCCACCTGGTGCACCGCGATCCATCGGGAAGATGACCCGCGACTTGGGCAGCCGATCTGCCCGGACTGCTACGACTATTCCGGGCACATTGCGTTCAACTGGCACGCCCCGGAACTGTGGCGCCGGTTCACCATCACCCTGCGCCGCACCCTGGCCCGACAAAATGGATTGACTGCGGCGGAGTTCGCTCGGCGCTGCCGGGTGTCGTTTGTCAAGGTCGCGGAATTTCAACGCCGCGGGGTGGTGCATTTCCACGCATTGATCCGGCTCGACGGTCCGGGCGACGAGTACCAGCCGCCACAAATTAGCATCGATGCCGCCGGGCTGGCTGACGCAATCCGCCAGGCCACCGCCCAGGTGCGACTCACCGTGGAGATGCCCGACGGACATGAATTAATCCTCCGCTTCGGAACACAGCTAGACACCCAGACCGTCAACGGTGACTCGACTGGGGAGCTGACTCCCGAACACGCCGCGCGCTACATCGCGAAATACGCCACCAAAAGCGCCGAAGACTTCGGCCTGGGCGAGCGGCGTACCACGCCTGAGGCGGTGGCGCTGCTCGATGTTTGCGATCACGTTGACCGGTTGGTGCGTACCGCCTGGCAGCTCGGCGAACACCCGGCCTATGAGGGGCTGCGCCGATGGGTGCACATGCTCGGCTTTCGTGGACATTTTGCCTCAAAAAGCCGCCGCTACTCCACCACTCTCGGCGCCATCCGCGCCGAACGCCGCATTTACCGTCAACGCCAAGCCGCCAAAGACGTCCGCGAGCTGATCGACGAGGAAACCACCTTAATCGTCTCGCACTGGCAATTCGCCGGAGTCGGCTACCTGACTGCCGGAGACAGCGTTCTCGCATTGTCCGCCGCCGCCCGAGCACGCGAACAACGCAAAGCCGCCCGTGATGCTGCCTAAAACTCAAACGTGGAAAGGAACCTTTCTTAAATGAGTAACCTGATTGCGTTCGGTTCCCGGGCAAGAAATCACGAGTCCGTGCGCGGCAAGCAGCTCACCGAGCGGGCGGTATACACCGTGGTCGAGGTGGCACAGCTGCTGTCGCTGTCGCGCGGAACTGCCTATGCGCTGGTGCGTGACGGCACCATTCCGGCGCTGCGGCTGGGCGGTCGGTGGGTGGTTCCGCGTGCCCGATTTCACGCCTGGCTAGACAGCCTCGAAGACGAAAACAACGGAGGAACGTACTGATGGGTCACATTGTGCCAACACCTGCCGGTGGCTATCGCGCGAATTGGCGTGATGCCGCCGGACGGCAACGAGCCAAGACCTTTCCCACGAAACGGGAAGCAAAGGCATATCTCGCGGAGGTCGAAAGCGCGGTCAGTCGCGGCCTTTACGTTGACCCGCACGCCGGCCGGATGCGCTTCGGTGCCTATGCGGCCCGGTGGCTCAACGCAAGAAACGATGAGATCACCACCGCAGCGCGTGATGCGTCGATCATGCGCAACCACGTCCTGGCGCGCTGGGGCACCACACCGATGGCCAAGATCGATCACCTGGCCGTCCAGCAATGGGTCACCGAACTCGGTGATCGACTGTCCCCCGCCACGGTCGCCGAGTGCTACCGACTCACCTCCGCCGTGCTGCGCACCGCAGTCCGCGACCGGCTCATCGGGCACAACCCCTGCGAAGGAGTGCGGCTCACCCGTCGACGACGCAAAGACACCGACGATCAAGTGATCACACAACAGGAGTTGATTACCCAGCTTCTCCCCGCGGTCCCGCAGCGCTACCGGGCGCTGGTCGGGCTGGCCGGTGGAACTGGCTTGCGCTGGGGAGAATGCGCGGGCTTGCGCTGGGATGCCCTCGATCTGGCCGCGGGTACCGTGCGCGTGGTCCGCGTCGCAGTCGAGGTCTCCGGACACGTCACCGACAAGGCCTACCCGAAGTCGCGAGCAGGCCGGCGGATCGTGCCGCTGCCCGGATTCGTGATCGACTTGCTCACCGAGCACCAGCGCCGCTACCCGCCCGGCGCTGCCGGTCTGGTGTTCACCTCCCGCAGTGGTGCCGCGGTGCGCCGGACCACCTTCCGCGCCAAGGTCTGGCGGCCGTCGCTGGTGCGCGCCGGCCTGCTGGGCAAGATCGTCGAAGTCGGCCCGCGCAAGGTCATGGCGCACTGGCACGACGGCGAAGGCCGCGAGTGCTCCCAGCAATTCCCCGCCCGGGAAGCGATGGAACATCTCGTCAAGTACGCCCACGGCGGGCTCAGGTTTCATGATCTTCGCCACTCCTACGCCACCTGGCTGGTCTCGGCCGGCGTGCCGATCAATGACGTGTCCGCGGTCATGGGGCACGAGCAAACCTCGACCACGCTCGACCGCTACACCCACCCCTCCCAGCACCGAGACCAGCGAGTCAAAGCTGTATTTGCTGACTTTCTGCTGACTCCAGCCCCAGAGCAGGAGCCGGAAACAGAACAGGAGCCCACCGATGAGGACTCCTGACCTGGCACTTCAGAATGTCGGGGTGGCGGGATTTGAACCCACGGCCTCTTCGTCCCGAACGAAGCGCGCTACCAAGCTGCGCCACACCCCGGATGGACGCCGACGAGTCTAACTGACGCCCGCGGCGTGCCATGCGCTGGCTGGCACGCTTGCGCCGGTGTTGCGGGGCGCCAGGGTGAGCAGGCTCGCCTCGGGAGGGCAGGCGAAACGAACCGGGGTGAAGGGAGAAGTGCCCAGGCCGGCCGAGACGTGCAGCCAGGTGTGTGCCCCCCACCGTGACGCACCGCGAGCTCGGGAGCGGTCCAGCCCGCAGTTGGTCACGATCGCGCCGTAGCCGGGCAACCGCAACTGCCCGCCGTGGGTATGACCGGCTAGCACGAGGTCGTAGCCATCCTCGGCGAACGCGTCGAGCACCCGGGGCTCCGGGGAATGGGTCAGGCCCAACCGGAGATCGGCAGCGGGATCGGCGCGCCCGGCGATCCGCTGGTAGCGGTCCCGCTTCGTATGCGGGTCATCCACTCCGGCGACGGCAATCCGCCGCCCGGCAACGGTGAGCTGACAGCGGGCATGGGTCATATTCAGCCAACCGTGTTCGACGAATGCCGCCCGCAGGTCACCCCACGGCAGCGGCTGGCCTCTGATCTTCTTGCCGGTGTCGAACAGGTAGTGCGCTGGGTTCTTCGGTTTGGGGCCGTAGTAGTCGTTGTTGCCGAAAACAAACACGCCGGGCAACGCGAGCAATGGTTGCAACGCCCGCAGCACCGCTGGCACCGCGCGCGGGTGCGCCAGGTTGTCACCCGTGTTCACGACGAGATCGGGACGCAGGTCGGCCAGGCTTGCCACCCAGCGCTGCTTGGACTGCTGGGGCGGGGTCATGTGCAGGTCGGAAATATGCAGGATGCGCAGGGGCGATGCGCCGACCGGCAGCACTGGCAAGGTGGCCTGACGCAAGGTCCACCGGCGGGCCTCGATTCCCGCGGCATAGGTGGTGGCTGCGACGGTCAATGCGGCGGCGCCGGCCATGGCGCGTCCCCAGTGGTTCATGGTGCCCGAGCCTAGCTGGCTCCGGCGGGCCATGGGTGGCATTGCGTATCCGATCACGCGCCGCCACTCACCCGGCGTAGTCTCCGGAAAATGGCAGAGCTGAAAGATCGGCTGCGCGCTGACCTGTCCACGGCGATCAAGTCCCGGAGCACCGTTACGGTCGCCACCCTGCGAATGGCGCTGGCCGCGATCACTACCGAAGAGGTTTCCGGCTCATCCGCCCGGGAGCTATCCGACGAAGAGGTGCTGGCAGTGCTGGCTCGAGAGGCGAAAAAGCGGCGGGAAGCCGCCGAGGTCTTCGCTGCGGCCGGGCGCGACGAGCTGGCGACCCGCGAACGAGCCGAAGGGGAGGTGCTGGCCCGCTACCTTCCCCAGCAGCTCAGTGACGATGAGCTCATGACCCTGGTCAGTGAGGTCATCGACGACGTCGCCGAGCAACTCGGCAAGCGCCCGAATCTCGGCCAACTGGGGTGGGTGATGAAGGCCGCGAAGGCCAAGGCTGCTGGGCGCGCCGAAGGCCAACGTTTAGCTGCCGCCGTGATGGCCGCGCTGCGGACCTGATCTGCCAGCGCGCTGACACCCTTCGACACTCCGTGGCTGTGCGACGAGGTCAACGGCCAAAGCGATCTGGGGGCCCATCACCGCGGTCTGGGGGTCCATCACCCGGGGGGCCGTTATCTGGAGGGCCATTGTCGGGTCCTCCGGGGCCGCCATCGGTATGCCGATCGTGCCGGTGTGGTGAGCGGTAAGGAGGTGCAGGTGGCGGGGAGTAATCCGCGGAGGGCGGGGAGTATTGCGCTCCCCTGGGCCTACCGTTCCCGTCGCTGACCGTGATGGTGATCTCGTCACCAGGTTGGGCAGTCATCGGTGATTCCGCCGCCACCAGGCCCGCGGGCTGATCCGACGCTGACACCACGCGCTTCACCCGGAAACCGGACCGTTCCAGGATCAGCTGGGCGGTGTTCTCGCCCTGCCCGATCACGTTGGGAACGTTGGGTCCGGCGCCGGTCATATAGCGCGGTTCTGTAGGTGGCAGTGGCAGGATCGGGAGCCCCTCATGCAGCGGCATCATCGCGTCAAACCAGGTCCGGGCTGGCACCTTGCCACCGAAGATGTCCCCGTTGCTGCACAGCCGTGGTGGCGTGGTGTCACAGATAGGAGCCGGATGAGACCCGTCCGGCCACACCAGCACCGCACCGGAGTATTGCGGTGTCGCGCCGAGGAACCCAGCGGACCGGTTGTTCTGGGTGGTGCCGGTCTTGCCGAGCAAGGGGCGATTCCAATGTGCAGCCTGGGCCGCGGCATACGACGTGCCGCCTGGCTGGTCGTCCTTGCTCAGCCCCACTGCCAGCGAATTCGCCAAGCCTTCCGGAACGGCCTGCTCGCAGGGCGCCTCGGCGACCGGCACGGGCCGACCGTTGCGGTCCAGGATCGCGTCGATCGGGGTCGGTGGGCACCATTTCCCACCGCTCATCAAGGTGGCGCCAACGTTGGCGAGATCGAGCGGGCTGGTCGGTTCGGCGCCCAACGTGTACGAGCCGCGCTTTTCCTTCTTCACCGCGTCCGCGATCGTGCGGCCCTGAGCGTCTTTGAAATTGAGGCTTTGCCGCATGCCCAGCCGGTAAGCCATGTCCACCACCGGGTCGATCTTCCCGATGCGGTCTTCCAGGGCGACGAAGGTGGTGTTGGGGGAGATGGCCAGGGCGGTCTGCAGCGTCACCGACCCGTTGCGGTACTTGCCGGCGTTGGTCACCGTGTAGGGGCCGCCGTTGTCCCGGAACACCCGTGAGGTGTAGGCGTCCATCACCGGCACCGGGTTCAAGATCCCCATTCCTCGTTCCAGCAAGGCAGCCGAGGTGAAGATTTTGTAGATCGATCCGGCGCCGAAACCCTGCACCAGTGAGGGGAGCGCGTAGGAAGTCTGGCCGGAGTCGGCATCGAGGCCGTAATCGCGGTTGGCTACCAATGCTCGCACTGCGTGGCGTTCCCGGCCGGGTTCCACGATGGCCATCGCGTTGGCGATCCCGACTGTCTGGGTCGGGACCTCCGCAACGACCGCTCGCTTGGCGATGTCACTGGCCCGCCGGTCGAGGTTGGTGCGGATCAGGTAGCCGCCGCGGCGCAGCTTGCTTTCCGGGAAACCAACGGTGGCCAGGTAGTCAAGGGTGTACTGGCAGTAGAAGCCGTCTGCGGGGCCCGCGCCGACGCATCCGTTGGTCAGCCCGGTCAGTGGGCGCTGGATACCCAGGGGCTCAGCCTTGGCGGCATCAGCCTGAGCAGTGGTGATCGACCCTACGTTGGCCATCTCATCGATCACCACGTTGCGCCGGGCCAGTGCCTCCGCAGGATGCTCCACCGGGTCGTACTCGCTTGTCGAGCGCACCATGCCGGCCAGCAGCGCTGCTTGCGGGATGGTGAGCTTGTCTGGCGTGGTGTTGAAGTAAGTTCGCGCTGCCGACGCCACCCCGTAGGCGTTGTGACCGAAGAAGACGATATTGAGATACCGGGCCAGGATTTCGTCTTTGGACAGCTGCTTTTCCAGCTGCAAGGCCACCCGGACCTCGCGGAGCTTGCGCGCCGGGGTGCTCTCCACGGCCGCGGCACGCTCGGCGTCGTTCTGCGCGACCGCGTACAGCATGTAGTTCTTGATGTACTGCATCGTCAGCGTCGAAGCGCCCTGGCCTTCCAGGGCGCTGCCGCTGGACGACAGGTTGGTCATCAGGGCTCGCGCCGTACCGCGCCAGTCGACCCCGTTGTGCTCGAAGAACCGGCGATCCTCGATTGCGATGATCGCTGCCTTCATCGTGTCGGCGATAGCCTTGGGCGGGGTGTTGAACCGGTTCTGGTCGAAAACGTAGGCGATCGGCACCCCGTCCTTGTCGGTGATCGTGGTGACCATCGGCACCTGGCTTTGCACCAGGCTGGACGAGACGCTGTTGACTGTCTCGCTGGCCTGGTTCGACGCCAGACCGATACCCCCCACAGCGGGGAACATCATCCCCGCTACCAGCAGCCCGGCGAGCAGACACAGGCCGAGCAGCCGGATCAGCGCGTTACCGGACACCACTCGGGCGAGCCTACCTCTGTGGCCTTATCGCCATGCGCAGGCGTGGCCGGGCGTCGAAGTTGGAGGGCCGTTCTTGGCTGGCAGTTAACCCGTTGTAAGGGCGAGTACGCTCAGAACACGTGAGCGCATCCAACACTACCCAGCAGAGCCTGCTGCAAGAGGTAGAAGCGATGGTGGCCGCCCTCATGGGGGATGCGCTGCCCGCCGAGATCACGTCCATCACGGAACGGCTCGAGGCCGCGGCGGCGCATGGGAACGGCGTTCCTGCCGCTGCGATCGACGAAGTGCATTCTGCGATCAGGTTGGTGCGCAACGGCCAGCCGTGCGCCGCAGTCAGCGCCCTGCTGTCTGCCCGCTTGGAGCTGGGCGCTCCCCCGCGCTGATCTTTCCGCGCCTGAACTGTCGCCCACCCGCGTCATGCTGGGGGTGTGGACGACAACGCGCTGACCAGAGCCCTCCGTGCCGCAGTGCGCGGCGACGTCGCAGCTGACGCCGGCACCCGCGCGCTCTACGCGACCGATGCGTCAAACTACCGGGTACCACCACGCGCGGTCGTACTACCCCGGTGCGTCGAAGACGTGGCCGCCGTCATGGGTGTGTGCCGCGAATTCCGGGTGCCGCTCACCGCGCGGGGCGCCGGCACGTCGATAGCTGGCAACGCCATCGGTCCCGGTGTGATCCTCGACTTCTCCCGCTATCTCGACGCGGTGGTCGATCTTGATCCGGTCACGCGGCTGGCGCGGGTGCAGCCGGGGGTCGTGCTGGACTCGTTGCAGGCTGCCGCGGCCCGGCACGGCCTGCGCTTCGGCCCGGACCCGTCCTCGCACAGCCGCTGCACGCTGGGCGGGATGATCGGCAACAATGCCTGCGGCTCGCACTCGGTGGCGTGGGGCACCACCGCGCAGGCCGTCGAGGAGCTCGTCGTGCTACAGCCCGACGGCTCGCAGCTGGTGGCTGGTGCCGGAACGTTACCTGCGGCGGTGGCTGATCTGGTGCGCGACAACCACGAGCTGATCCGTGCTGAGCTGCCGCACTGGCCGCGCCGTGGCTCGGGCTACGCGTTGCAACACCTGCTGCCGGAACACGGGTCGCAGCTAGCCCGCGCTCTGGTTGGCACCGAAGGCACTTGCGCGGTGGTTCTCGAGGCGACCGTCCGGTTGGTCGCGCCGCCACCAGCGGTAGCGCTGCTGGTCCTCGGGTTTTCCGATCTTGCAGCGGCGGCAGACGCTGCCCCTGGCGTTCTTGGCCACGATCCGCTCACTGTCGAGGGCTTGGACATGTCACTTCTGGCGGCGTTGGGCACCCGGCGGCGTCCGGAGCTGCCTGCCGGTGCGGCCTGGTTGCTCATCGAGTTCGGTGCGGATGCGCTGGGTGCGGCGGTGGCCTCGGCCCGTGCCGCGGCGGCTGACATGGCTGGCCCGCATCTGGTGGTGACCGACCCGGCGCACCGGGCGGCGCTGTGGCGCATCCGGGAGGCCGGTGCCGGGCTGGCGACCCGGTTACCCGACGGTACGCAGGCATGGCCCGGTTGGGAGGACGCCACAGTGCCCCCTTCGCGGCTCGGTGCCTACCTGCGCGGCTTCGCCGACCTGCTCGTCGAGCATCGCCGGCAAGGCGCGGTGTACGGACATTTCGGCGAGGGCTGCGTACACGTTCGTCTCGATGCCGATCTGGCGAGTGCGGCGGGGCGGCGCGATTTCCGGCGATTCATGGAGCAGGCGGCTGATCTGACGGTTTCCCACGGTGGGTCGCTGTGCGGGGAGCACGGTGACGGGCGGGCCCGCGGTGAGCTACTGAACCGGATGTATTCACCGGCGGTGCTTCGCCTGTTCGCGCAGTTCAAGAGGATCTTCGATCCTGATCGGTTGCTCAATCCTGGGGTGCTGGTGGATCCCCGTCCACTGGATGCGGACCTGCGCCCGGGCCGGGAACGGCCGGTACCGGTGAGTCTCGCGTTGCGGCATGACGGCGGCAGCCTGGTGGCAGCGACCCGGCGCTGCGTCGGGGTCGGTGCGTGCCGGCAGCTGGGCGGGGTTGGCGTGATGTGTCCCAGCTTCCAGGTCACCCGGCAGGAGAAGCACTCCACGCGTGGCCGAGCGCACCTACTCGCCGAGATGCTGGCCGGCGATCTGATCACCGGTGGGTGGAGTTCGGCGGAGGTCGATGAGGCTCTGGATCTGTGCCTGTCGTGCAAGGCGTGCGCGTCGGAGTGCCCGGTCAAGGTGGACATGGCCAGCTACAAGGCCGAGTTCCTGCACCAGCGTTACCGGTGGCGGCTGCGGCCGCGCTGGCACTACGCGCTCGGTGGTTTGCCGCTGGCGGCCCGGGTCGCGGTGCTGGTGCCGCGCCTGGCCAACGCCGTCGCGCCTTTTCTGGCCAGGTTAGGTGGAGTGTCCACGGCTCGCCCGCTGCCCCGGTTCGCTCGATACCGGCCGCCTCCGGTGCGTGGGCTCGGCGGCTCAGGTTCTCACGGTGTGGTGTTGCTGTGGCCTGATTGCTTCACGCGGTCGTTCGACCCGCACGTGCTGCACGCCGCTGCCCGGGTACTGGCGGCGGCCGGCTTCGTTGTCCGGTTACCGCGAGGTGCGGTGTGCTGTGGGCTGACCTGGTTCACCACCGGGCAGTTCGGCATCGCCCGGCTGGTGTTGCGCCGCAGCCTGCACGTGTTGCGAGCAGCACTGGCGGCTCGGGTACCGGTGGTCGGGCTGGAGCCCAGCTGCGTGGCCATGCTGCGGTCTGACTTGCCGCAGCTGCTCCCGAGTGACCCGGCGGGGGCCGCGCTTGCGCAGCGGGTCCGCACACTCGCCGAGGTGCTTAGCGAGCGGGCGCCGGACTGGCGGCCACCCGAACGAGCCAGTGATGCGGTGCAGCAGGTGCACTGCCACCAGCATGCGGTGCTGGGGCATGACGCTGACGACGCGCTGCTGCGCTTAGCGGGGATCCGGGTGCGGCGGGTCTCCGGGTGCTGCGGGCTGGCCGGCAACTTCGGTTACCAGCGTGGGCACGAGGAGCTGTCTACTGCGTTGGCTGAACGTTCGCTGGTTCCAGCTGTCTGCGGTATGCCCGGCGCGCTGGTGCTGGCTGACGGATTCAGCTGCCGTCAGCAGATCGTTCAGACGACCGGGCGGCGGGCGCGGCACCTCGCCGAGGTCCTTGACCGGGAGCTCCCTGACCGGAAGTTGGATGATGGGGACCGCTGATCGAGCGCCGAGCGGCGGCGGTTTAGCCCGGTTGGACATGGTTAACCACAGGTAATCACCCGGTAGGAGGCTGCAACAGACGATGAACGGTCGATAGGTTGCGCCGAGCGGTGACGAGGGTACGTGAGGACGAAAATTCAGGAGGGGCGAATGAGCCGTCTGCCGAGCACCTTTGATCTCGGTCTGGACACTGGCGCGGAACTCAGCAGGGGCTCGGTGCCCACCCAGCGCGGGCAGGACCCGCATCGGGTCACACACGAGCAGGTGGTGCGGGCCCGGCTGTCGGTGGCGCGATCAGCCATCGATGCTGAGGACTGCCGGATACTGCTGGACATGTTGGGTCTCATCGACGGCGAGGATGGCATTCCACCAGTGCGTCGATGACGGTGGCTGGGGCGGTGACTTCATCGAGGAGCCGCCCTGCATACCCGTTGTGCATGCGATCACGGCGGTGTCCTATGCTGGTGGTGCTCACGGCGGGCCACCGGCGCGGGCAGGTCTGGACGACCAGGTCCCCATCGTCTAGCGGCCTAGGACTCCGCCCTTT
>JAJPIR010000245.1 GCA_021324675.1 Actinomycetota bacterium | reverse complement strand
CTGGGTAATACCCGGATGCTCCTGGAATTGTGAGCATTCCGTCAGTCCTCGCCGTCACGCGGGCCACCGCGGATGGAGTACAGCACGCCGTCGAGATCTTCGGGTTTGACCAGGACATCGCGCGCCTTCGAGCCTTCTGAAGGACCTACCACACCGCGGGTTTCCAGCAGGTCCATCAGGCGGCCCGCTTTCGCGAAGCCGACCCGCAGCTTGCGCTGCAGCATTGATGTCGAGCCGAACTGCGAGGTCACCACCAGCTCGGCGGCCTGCAGCAGCACATCGAGATCATCGCCGATATCCGGGTCGATCTCCTTGTGTTCGCCCGGCTTGGCCGCGGTAACGCCGTCGGTGTACTCCGGACTGGCCTGCTCTTTGGCGAAAGCAACGATCTTGGCGATCTCGGCGTCCGCCACATAGGCACCCTGGATGCGGACAGGTTTAGCGGCGCCCATCGGCAAGTACAGGCCATCGCCCATCCCGATGAGCTTTTCCGCCCCCGGTTGGTCCAATATCACCCGGCTATCCGTCAGTGATGATGTGGCAAACGCCAGCCGGGACGGCACGTTGGTCTTTATCAGCCCGGTAACCACATCGACGCTGGGCCGCTGGGTGGCGAGCACGAGATGGATGCCCGCGGCCCGGGCCTTCTGCGTGATGCGGACGACCGCGTCCTCGACGTCGCGCGGCGCGGTCATCATCAGATCCGCCAGCTCGTCGACGATGGCCATGATGTACGGGTAGGGACGGTATTCCCGCTGTGAACCCGGCGGCGCGGTGATCTCACCGCTGCGCACCTTGCTGTTGAAGTCATCGACGTGGCGGACCCTCGCGGCTTGCATGTCCTGGTAGCGCTGCTCCATCTCCTCGACCAGCCAGGCCAGCGCCGCGGCCGCCTTCTTGGGCTGGGTGATGATGGGCGTGATCAAATGCGGTATGCCCTCGTACGGGGTGAGCTCCACCATCTTGGGGTCGATGAGGATCATCCTGACCTCGTCGGGCGTGGCCCGGGCGAGCAACGAGACGAGCATCGAGTTGACGAAGCTGGACTTGCCCGAACCGGTAGAGCCGGCCACCAGCAGGTGCGGCATCTTGGTCAGGTTGGCGGTGAGGAAATTGCCCTCAATGTCTTTGCCGAGCCCGATCACCATCGGGTGCTGATCCCGGTTCGACGTCGGCGAGCGCAGCACGTCACCGAGCCTGACCAGTTCCCGGTCGCTGTTGGGCACCTCGATACCGACTGCGGACTTGCCGGGAATCGGGGCTAGCAACCGCACGTTGTCGGTGGCCACCGCGTAGGCGATGTTGCGGGTCAACTGGGTGATTTTCTCGACCTTGACCCCCGGCCCGACTTCCACCTCGTACCGGGTGACGGTGGGACCGCGGGAGAACCCGGTGACCTGGGCATCTACCGAGAATTGATCGAGGACACCGGTGATTGCCTCGATCATCGCATCATTGGCTCTGCTCCGGGCCTTCGGCGGATCCCCCTTGACCAGGAGATCCAGGGGAGGCAGCTGGTAGTCACCTTCGACTACCCGATGTACGCACATCGACGGAGCCACCGTGCTGTCCGGTGTCGGTGGCTTCGGCGTCGCCAGCTGCGCTGACCCGGACTCAGCGGCAGCCTCCCGCGGAGTTTGCTGACCGGCGTCAGGGTCGTCTGTTTGGGCAGCCTGCCTGCGCCGTGCGGGTCGGCGCAGCCGAGCACTGGCGGGATCGGCCTCGGTGACCGGGGCATCAGCTACGGCACAGTCCTCGGAGGCGCCGGAAGCGGTGTCCTGCGCGGGTGTCCCCGCACGCAGCTGACGGATCCGCTCGGGTATTGCTTTCACTGGGGTACCGGTCAACACCAGCAGCCCGTAACCGGCCAGCAGGGCCAGCAATGGCGTCGCCACCCAGACGGTGAATCCATCGACTAGTGGCTCTGCCGCGAGGAATCCCACCGCACCGGCAGCTCGCGCCCGTCCCGCACCGTCCGCGGGCGCGCCGGCCGCGAGGTGCCACAGACCGAGCGTGCCCAAGGTCAGCAGCAACGTGCCGATGATGCGGCGTGGTCGGGCCGCCGGATCGGGCTCCGTGCGCATCAGAGCCACCCCAATTCCAGCGAGCACCACCGGAATAGCCGCCGATGCGGCACCGAACAGTGCACTCAACGCCTGCTGGAGTCCAGCGCCGACCGGGCCGCCGGCGGTCCACCACACTGCTGCTGCCGCCACCACAGCGAGCGCGATCAGGCTGAGCGCGAGGCCGTCGCGCCGGTGCGCGGGCTCAAGCTGCCGGGTTCGGCCCAGAGTCCGGGCCACTCCACCGACGCCGCGGGCCAGCACGGACCACGCCCTGGTCAGCCCTGGCCCGGTAGTCCTGCCCCGCGCCGTAGAACCTGCCGGTCGTCGCGTGGTAGTCCGTGACTTTGGCCGCTGGCTCGGCTTCCTTCCCGATGTACGGGATCCACCGGTCGCCCGTGCGGGCGTCTGCCCAGCCATCTTCCACACGCCCGCCCGGACCCTTCTGCGCCGCAACCAGTCCCGATGCCACTACTGCCCAGCCCATGGTTGCGCGCCACGCGGTGACGACGTTTACGACACGCCGACGCCTCCCACGTGATCTCCAAGCACGCGTGTCGCTTCTCCATGCCCCGTGTGTCGCTTTTACATGCCCGGTGTGTCGCTGCGCATGCGCATCCTCGCTTGATACTCGATCTCCCCGGCATGGCTTTCAGCACTGTGGGTTGGTAGCCGGAAAGAGCAGCATCAGCTGGGGTTGGTAGTACTTGAAGGGCAGCCAACCGGATTAGCCGACGGGCAGCACGGTGGGCACGATCATCGGGCGCCGGCGGTAGGTGTCCGCCACCCAGCGACCCACCACGCGGCGCACAGCCTGGGCGATCCGGTGCGGGTCGGTAATTCCCTCGATTTCGGTGCGCGCCAGTTCCATTTCCACCAGCGGTACCACGCCATCGAGTGCCTTGGGGTCGTCGGAGAATCCCCTGCCGGAAATCGTCGGTGGGGCCACTGCCCTGCCGGTAGCGGAGGCGACCACCACAGTGATCGCGATGAACCCACCCTCGCCGAGGATGAGTCGATCAGACAGTGTGGACTCCCCCACGTCGCCCACCGACAACCCATCCACGTACACCTGACCGACTTCGACCCGTCCGGTGATCTCGGCCCGACCGTCCACGAGATCCACGACCACGCCGTCCTCAGCGATCACCACGCGCTCTGGCGCCACCCCGGTGCGGACCGCCAAAGCGGCGTTGGCTCGCAGGTGCCGCCATTCGCCGTGCACCGGCATGACGTTAGAGGGACGGATGGCGTTGTAGAGAAACAGCAATTCTCCAGCTGGCGCATGCCCGGACACGTGCACCTTGGCATTCCCCTGATGAACCACGCTGGCGCCCAGCCGGGTCAACCCGTTGACGACCCGGAACACCGAGGTCTCATTGCCCGGGATCAGCGAGCTGGCCAGTATGACAGTGTCGCCGGGGCGGATCCGGATCTGCCGATGCTCACCGCGTGCCATCCGGGACAGGGCTGACAGCGGTTCACCCTGAGAGCCGGTAGAAACGAATAACACCCGCTGCTCCGGCATCGCCAGCGCATCATCAAGATCTACCAGCAGGCCAGGCGGCACCCGGAGCAGTCCAAGATCGACCGCGACGCCCATGTTGCGCACCATGGATCTACCCACGAATGCCACTCTGCGCTGGTGCGCGGCGGCAACATCGAGCACCTGCTGTACCCGGTGCACATGACTGGCGAAGCAGGCCACGATGACCCGCTGGGTGGTCTTGCCGATCACCGAATCGAGCACCGGACCAATGTCTCGCTCCGGGGTGACGAAACCAGGAATTTCGGCGTTAGTGGAATCGATGAGGAGCAGGTCTACGCCTTCATCACCGAGCCGGGAAAACCCGGCGAGATCAGTCAACCGGCCATCCAACGGTAGTTGGTCCAGCTTCACATCACCGGTGTGCAGCACCAGGCCAGCCGGCGTGCGAATGGCCACCGCGAGCGAATCGGGGATGGAGTGATTGACCGCGAAGAATTCGCAGTCAAACGACCCGCAACGATGCCGGGTGTTTGCTGCGACCTGAACCAGCTGCGGCTTCTGATGGTGCTCGCGGCACTTCTCCGCGACCAGCGCGAGGGTGAACTCAGAACCCACCACAGGCAGATCCGGCCGCAGCTTGAGCAGGAACGGCACCGCTCCGATGTGGTCTTCGTGCCCGTGGGTGAGGACCAGCGCCTCGATGTCGTCGAGCCGGTGCTCGATCGCCCGGAAGTCCGGCAGGATCAGATCCACCCCCGGCGCATCATCCTCGGGAAACAGCACCCCGCAGTCCACCACAAGCAGCCGGTCTGCGTACGCGAAGACGGTCATGTTGCGGCCAATCTCCCCGATGCCACCGAGAGCGACCACGCGCAAGCCACCTTCGGGCAACGGCGGCGGCGGCGTGGTAGGGACGCCTGGCGCGGGAAGCGGGATTCCGGGAGGAACAGAGCTCATGCGCTGACCCTGACCGCATGCATGGCTCGGCCTCGCAAGCAGGCCTCGGCAAGCGGCAATCGATCTGCCAAACGCGTCTTGCGCCGGTCACGGCAACCACGGCTCGACCCTGCAAGCAGGTCTCGGCAACCACGGCTCGACCCTGCAAGCAGGTCTCGGCAACCACGGCTCGACCCTGCAAGCAGGTCTCGCGCGTTCACGCGAGAACCCCTGCCGCAACCAGCGCGGCGTTGATCAGAGCGACCTGCTCGGGATCAGCGGGGACCTGCGGCAACCGAGGCTCACCCACGTTAAGTCCGACAAGTCGCAGTGCCGCCTTGCTGAAGGACACCCCGCCGACCGTACCGAAGGCGCGGATCACGCCGAGAGTGCGCGCATGAATGTGGCGGGCCGTGGTCACGTCACCGGCGTCGAATGCGGTCATCATGGCCCGTAGTCGGTCCGCCACGACATGGCCGATGACGCTGACGAAACCTACCGCGCCTACCGCCAGCCAGGGCAGGTTGAGCACATCATCACCGCTGTAGTAGGCCAAGCCGGTTCGGGCGATGATCTCCGCGCTCGCACCGAGATCCCCTTTGGCGTCCTTGACCGCAACGATCCGCGGATGGTCGGCCAACCGGTAAAGAGTCTCTGGTGCTATCGGCACTATGGATCGCGGCGGGATGTCATAGAGCATCACCGGTAGGTCGGTGGCGTCCGCGACCGCGGTGAAATGCGCGAGCAGCCCAGCCTGCGGCGGGCGGGAATAGTACGGCGTCACCACCAGCAATCCGTGCGCGCCGGCCCGCGCTGCTTGTCGAGCCAGCGCGATGCTGTGCGCGGTGTCGTAGGTCCCCGCACCGGCTACGACATGCGCCCGGTCGCCGACGGCCTGCACCACGGCCCGCACCAGATCCGCCTTCTCGTCGTCCGTGGTGGTCGGTGACTCGCCGGTGGTGCCGTTGAGCACCAGCCCGTCGCAACCCTGTTCCACCAACTGGTGGGCGAGCTTGGCGGCGCTGTCTAGATCCAGTTCACCGCTCGAGGTGAACGGTGTGACCATAGCGGTGAGCACCCGGCCGAAGGGCTGGCCGGGCGCAGACGTCGGCACGGCATTCATGTCACAGGACGCTACCGGGTCGCCACGGTGACCGTCGCCGGGCGAGGCGCGCGCCTGCGTGCAATGACAGCTTTCGCTGGATCCTCGGTAACTGGGCCACGTCGATCTGGTCGTCCTCGACCTTAACCGGCATGACTGAGCGCGCGCCACGCTGTGCGAGGCGCTGCCATCGCTTCGGAGTACGTAGCACAATCCCGACCGGCGAACGCCAGTAGAGGACCGGACGCGCCTACTGGTCAACGCCCACAGACCTCAAGCCCGGCGATCGTCGGCCATTCGCGGTCTCCACCTGGCTGAGCGCGCCGAACGTCCTCATGGTGCCGTTCGCGGGCAGCCAGAGCGTCCTCCCCCCATGGTTGTGCGTCATCCTTGCCGGTCCGGCCCGGCCGAGGCGAGTTCTATTTGCAGTAGTACTCGCCGTTCACGCTGCATCGCCGCCCGGTAATCGTCCCAATCCGGGTGCTCCCCGGAGATCCGGCGGTAGTAGTCCACCAGCCCGTCCATCGCCGCAGGAAGATTCACAATCCGCACCGAACCGCCGACCTGGATCCAGCGGCCATAAAACTCGTCAGGCAGCACGCACAGCCACGCTCGCGGGTCCCGGCGCAGGTTGCGCACCTTGAACGCGGTTTCCTGGCTACTGACCACCACCCGACCATGATCGTCCACAGTGGCGACCACCGGAGACATCTGCGGGGTACCGTCTTTGCGCAATGTGGCCAGCACCGCGTGATGCTGCTCGGCAATGACCGCGCGTGCCTCGTCAAGATCCATACCGACACGCTACTCAGCACTCGGACACGAACGCGCTGGAGGCGATCTCGCTACCATCCGGCAGAGCGCTGATCTCGAAATCGCTGAACACGTTGGGTACCGCCTTTTGCAGCTGGCGCAGGCACTCCACCGCCAGCGCGCGGATCTCCACATCAGCGTGTTCGGTTGCGCGCATGGCGATGAAGTGACGCCAAGCCCGGTAGTTACCAGTTACCACGATGCGCGTCTCGGTCGCGTTGGGCAGCACCGACCGAGCCGCCTGGCGGGCCTGTTTGCGCCGCAGCGTGGCGTTGGGCTCGTCAGCAAAGTGCTTTTCCAACCCGGCGAGCAACTCGTTGTAAGCCTGCTGGCTAGCCCGGGCCGCTGCATGGAAGCGCTCGTGGAGCTCGGGGTCGTTAGCGATCACCGCAGGCTCGACCATGGCGGCGGTCCGCTCGGGAACGTAGCGCTGAGACAGCTGTGAATAGGAGAAGTGGCGGTGCCGGATCAGCTCGTGAGTCAGCGACCGCGACACTCCGGTGAGGTAGAAGCTGACCGTGCCGTGCTCAAGCACCGACAGGTGTCCGACTTCGAGGATGTGCCTCAGGTAGCCGGCATTGGTGGCCGTCGCCGGGTTCGGCTTACGCCAGGACTGATAGCACGCCCGGCCGGCGAACTCAGCGAGAGCTTCCCCGCCGTCGGCATCAGTGGACCATGGAACGTCGTCGGGCGGGAAGAATTCTGTCTTCGCGATCAATTGCACCCGCAATGGCACGGTCGCCACACCCGTCTCGCTTACGGCTGGATCATGCCCGGCGGAACCAATGGCGTCCGCTGGGGCTCCGTCAGGTTGGCTCACGGTGCACCTCTTCTCTCAGTACGGGCCCGGCCTCAGCGCCAGCAGCCTACTGTGACAGCAATGATGTCTTGACCGGCGTCGGAAGTGACGTCATATTGACGTCATGGACCTCACCCCTTACATCAACCAGTTACGGGAAGACCTCACTACAGCAGCCTCCGCAGGTGACGAGCAGACCCGGCACACCGCCGCCGTGCTGGGCGTAGCGCTGGAACCGGCTGCGCGCCTGGCCATCATGAACGCCTTGTCGGATCTCGCCGCAGAAGTAACCGCGGCACTGGCGGACCGGGTGGTGGAGGTGCGCCTCGATGGCCGGGATGTGCGGATCGCAGTCAGCTCGCCATCCGGCATCAACGACCATGCCGCGGAATCCACTCCGAGCGGGTCTGGTGAAGAGGGGCAGCCGCCCTTTGAGCCCGGTGCCGGCCCGTTTGGAGACGCGGGCGGTGACATCAGACGGATGACTTTGCGGCTGATCGACCAGGTCAAGACCCAAGCCGAGCGGGCTGCCGCGGAGCAAGGTGTGTCGCTGAACACCTGGGTGTCGCAGGCGGTGGCCAGTGCGCTGCGGGGGGAGCCGTGGAATGACCCGCGGCGTGGTCCAGGAGATCGCCGCAGCCGCAATCGGGTGCAGGGGTGGGTGCAGGGCTGAGCAACGCCGCACAGCCCAAGGATCTTGTTGAGGAGAAACCGTGAAACGCGATGACATCGACGCAGCGGTGGTCCGGCGAGAGCACTTCGATTGCTCCGGACCAGTTGACATCAGGGCCGCCCTCGATGGCGGGCAGCTGGATATCGCGCTGGGCGAAGGCAGCGCAAGCACTCCAGACGCAGCAGACGGCACGGGCACTGCTGGCTCCGGCGAGGTGGCCGTGCACGTCAGCGCGGATCCGACCAACCAGCCACTGTTGAATGTGGGGATCACCAACCTGCTGAACTGGCTGGGTGGGCAACCTGGGACAGCGTCGTTGGACCGACTGGCAGCCGAGGCGGTGCGCCAGACGGTGATCGACTTCACCGGGCAGCAGCTCACGGTCCGTAGCCCCCAGGAATTCCCGCTGCGGACCGTGCCTTTGTTCGTCACGGTCAGTGCACCAGCGGGCTCGTCGATCATTGCCCGGAGTGGCTCAGCGGATATCGCCGTCACCGGCGTGGCCGCCAAGCTCGACGCCGCCACTGGCTCTGGAGAAGTCCGGGCGCAGCACTGCACCGGCGCAGCGGAAGTCCGCACCGGCTCGGGTGACGTGCGATTGGGGACCGTTCTGGGCCGCCTGCGGGTACGTACCGGTTCCGGTGTGGTGGACGTGACCAGCATCGAGGGTGCTGATAGTGCGGGAACCGTGGAAACCGGTTCCGGGGACGTCCGGCTGGGCGCTGTCAACCACGACGTGACCGCCCGCTCCGGCAGCGGTGACCTCACCGTGGTTGACGCCTGCGCCGGTGGCCTTGAACTCACGACCGGTTCAGGACAGTTGCGGATAGGTATCCACCAGGGCGTCCTTGCTGAACTGGATATCAGCTCGGGATTCGGGCAAGCACGTAGCGATCTGCCTGTCGGTGGTCCACCCACCGAAGGCAACGCCGCCCTGCGGGTACGTGCTCGTACCGGGTCGGGCGACGCGCTAGTCACCGCGGCACCGTGCTGACCAGCCGAGCACCGGCACCGCGGCCGATCACCGCGCTTAGGTCCGCCACTAGGTCACCCCGCTCGCCCGGTGCGATCCCGTCGAGCTGTAACCACCCAGCGATCTCCCCCAGCGCTCTGGCGAGCTCAATCACCATTTTCGACCTGTCAGCAATCCCTGGCTCGGCGAACGCGCTGGGCACCCGTAACAATCCGGCGCTGCGGTCAGCTTTGAGATCCACCCGGGCGACCAGCCGGCCATCCAGCAGGAATGGCAACACGTAATAGCCATGGCTGCGCCGGTGTTCCGGGACATAGATCTCGATCCGGTAGCGGAAGCCGAACAGCCGCTCGGTGCGCGCGCGGTCCCAGATCAGCGGGTCGAAGGGGCACAGCAGGGACGCGCCGGTGATGCGCCGTGGCATACACGCTGAGCGGTGCAGGTATGCGGGTACTTGCCAACCTTCGACTCGCACGGGTTCCAGCACCCCGGCTTCGACGAGTTCCCTAACCGCTTGCTTGCTGCGCTCTGGCCGTAGCCGGTAATAGTCGCGAAGATCGGGCTCGGTAGCCACGCCAAGCGCGGCACCAGCGCGGGTGATCAGCTCACGGGCTGCATCTTCGGCGCTCACCCGGCTACCCAACACGTCAGCTGGCAGTACTCGTTCCGGCAGGTCGTAGAGCCGTTCGAAGCCGCGTCTGGTGCCAGTGGTGAGCTCACCGATCCCGAACAGCCACTCGCAGATCCGTTTCATGTCAGTGCGGTTCCACCACGATCCGGAGGCATCCCTGGGCGCACCACCCAACTCCCGCTCCAAAGTGGCGGCGCCCACCGGACCGTGGGCCTTCACCGCATCCAGCACGGCCGAGACGAGTTCTGGCGCTCGGGCCGCCAGCGCGCCGTACCTTTGCCACCAACCTGGTTTCTTGGCGCCGGACCGCAGCAGTGGCCAGTCCCGCACCGGGACCAGACTGGCCTCATGAGCCCAGTACTCCACGAGCGGGCGAGGACGGCGCGCTGGAAACGCCCATGCAGCCGCGTCAAGCAGCTCCCTTGAGTAGGGGCCCAGCCGGCTGAACACCGGCAGGTAGTGCGCGCGCGCCAATACCGAGACCGAGTCCAGCTGCAGCAGCCCGATGCGATCCAACACCCGGAGGAGATGCCGCTGGGTCACCGGACCGGCTGGGCGTGGATCGGCGAAACCCTGTGCCGCCAGGGCGGTTCGCCGCGCAACGTCTATGCCCATGCTCCGCACAGCACCCGATGCTCCCATCCACCCCTGACAATCTCCCGCGGTTAGCGGCCACGTCCCTCACCCTGATGTGTCTCCATGACACATCGGGGTCGGGTTGGAGGCCGGCGCAATGGCCGGATGTGTCTTCTTGTGCGGGGCGGCATAGCGTGCACGCCATGGGAGTGGCTGGGGTACGGCGGGCAACTGTGCAGGATGCGCCGACGCTGGCGGCGCTGCACCGGGTGACCTGGCGGGCAGCCTATTCCGGGCTGTTGCCGCCGGGGACGCTCGATGAGCTGGACACACCGCAGCTGCAGCAGGCCTGGGCTGCCACGATCGAAGGCGGTACCACGGTGCTGATCGCTACCGAAGGCGCCGATCCGGTGGGATTCGTGGTGGCCGGGGCGGCACCCGAAGAGGACGTGGCCGCTGCCGACGGCACAGTCCCTCCCGACGCGGCGCAAACCGTGCTGGTGAGCACCCTGCTGGTAGAACCGCGGTGGGCACGCCGCGGGCACGGTGGGCGGCTGCTCGCTGCGGCTGCCGCAGCGCTGCGGGAGGCCGGCGCTACCCGTGGCATCGCGTGGGTTCCCGCTGAGGACCCAGCTTCACTGAGCTTCTACCGGCACGCCGGCTGGATGCCCGACGGCACCGTACGCACCCTCGACGCCAACGGACGCGCGTTTCGCGAGATACGTCTGACCGGCCCGCTCGACCTGGCGCTGGCCGGAGAGTCGCCGAGCTAGAGATCGAGCAGTGGTTCCAGACCGACCGTAAGGCCAGGGTGGTCCAGCACAGCCCGGACACCGAGCAGCACGCCAGGCATGAATGACGACCGGTCCAGCGTGTCGTGCCGGATCGTCAAGGTTTCCCCCGCGGTACCCAGCAGCACTTCCTGGTGCGCCACCAGACCCGCCAGCCGCACCGAATGCACCCGGATGCCCTGCATGTCAGCGCCGCGGGCTCCGGGTGCCTCGCTGCTGGTCGCATCGGGAGGTGGTGGCATCCCGGCCCGGACGCGGGCGGCGGCAACCAGCGCCGCGGTGCGAGCTGCGGTGCCGGAGGGTGCATCTACCTTACGGGGGTGGTGCAGTTCGACGATCTCCACCGATTCGTAGAAGCGGGCGGCCATCGCCGCAAAGCGCATGCACAGGATCGCACCGATGGCGAAGTTGGGTGCGATCAGCACCCCGAGGTCGGGTTTGGGTGCGAGCCATTCGCGGACCTGGGCCAGCCGGGCATCGGTGAAGCCGGTGGTCCCCACAACGGCGTGAATGCCCTGGTCGACGCAAAAACGGACGTTGTCCATCACCACATCGGGGTGAGTGAAGTCGACGACCACCTCCGCGCCCGCATCGGCGACGTTGAACATCCAGTCACCGGCGTCGACCATCGCCACCAGTTCCATGTCGTCAGCGGCATCGACCGCTTTGCACACTTCAGTACCTACCCGGCCACGGGCCCCGAGCACCCCGACCCGGATCGGGTTCTCCTTCGATCGCCCCTTAGCGGCGTGCCCAGCGGATGTCATGCGACCAACTCCGCTATCTGCTCGGGTAGCTGCTCCACATCAGCGTACGGACCAACCACAGCCGCGGTGAGCGGTCGAGCAAACAACTCGCGGGCAAGCTCACCGACCTCCTCGATCGTCACGGCATCGATCCGTTGCAACTCGTGCTCCACCGTGTGGTGCTGCCCGCGATCTAGCTCCGCGGTTCCGATCCTGCTCATCCAGGACGGCGCATCTTCCAGACCCAGCACCAGACCACCACGCAGCTGCCCCTTCGCCCGGACCAGCTCGCTGCCGGATACTCCATCGCGGGCCAGCTCCGCGAGCACATCACCGATCACCACCGCTACCTCACCCAAGCGGCCCGGGGAGCAGCCAGCGTAGATCGACAAGTTGCCAGCATCGGCGTAACAGTCCACCGCCGAGTACACCGAGTAAGCCAAGCCGCGCTGCTCACGCACCTGCTGGAACAGCCGCGAGCTCATCCCGCCGCCCAGCGCAGCGTTGAGCACACCCAGCGCGTAGCGTCGCTCGTCATAGCGGTCCAGGGCCTGCAGGCCGAGCATGAGGTGCGCCTGCTCCGACGAATCCGGGCTCAGCACCAGCGCGCACCGGTCGGTAACCTCGGCTTTGCCCCGCCGCGGCGGCAGGGGTGCCGCGCACCCGTTCAGATGGTGTCCGAAGCTGCGCTCCACGGCGGCAAGCACGGCGTCGTGCGTCACGTTGCCGGCCACCGTCAGCACCATCCGCTCTGGTGTGTAACACCCCCGGTAAAAGCCGTGCAGCGCGTCGCGGCTCATCCCGGTGATCGACTCCTCGGTGCCGAGCACCGGGCGTCCCAACGGATGCGACCCGAACAGCGCAGCGCAAAATTCGTCGTGCACCGCCTCTTCCGGGTCGTCATCGCGCATCGCGATCTCCTCAAGTACCACGCTGCGCTCCAGATCGACATCCGACGGGTCGAGCCGGGCGTTGCCCAGCACGTCGCAGATCAGGTCCACGGCGAGATCAAGATCGCCATCCAGCACGTGCGCATGAAAGCAGGTGTGCTCCTTGGTGGTGAAAGCGTTGAGCTCACCACCGACCGTGTCGATCTCCTCGGCGATCGCTGCTGCTGAGCGTCTTGTGGTGCCTTTGAAGAGCAGATGCTCAAGGTAGTGCGCGGCTCCAGCGAGCCCGGCAGGCTCGTCCCGAGAGCCCACCGCAACCCACATTCCCACCGCGGCCGAGCGGGATCCGGGCACGTGCTCGGTGACGATTCGTAAACCCGAGGGCAGCACGCTGCGGTGCAGCGCCGCGCCCCCGGGGTGCTGCGGTGCGGTCACGTGCCGGCCGACACCTCGGTGGGATCCGTAGCCGGGTTGCCAGCCGCGCTGTCGGCAGCATCTTCGTCGCGCACCGGCACCAGACTGATCTTGCCGCGGTTATCGATGTCAGCAACCTCGACGCGTAACTTGTCGCCGACCTTGACCACGTCTTCGACCTTGCCGATGCGTTTGCCGTTGCCCAGCTTGGAGATGTGCACCAGGCCGTCCTTGCCAGGTACCAGCGAGACGAAGGCCCCGAAGGCAGCGGTCTTCACCACAGTGCCCAAGAAGCGCTCCCCCACCTTGGGTAGCTGCGGGTTGGCGATGGCGTTGATCCGGTCGATGGCGGCTTCGGCGGACGGGCCGTCATTGGCGCCGACGTAGATCGTGCCGTCGTCTTCGATGGAGATGTCCGCACCGGTCTCGTCGGTGATCGAGTTGATCATCTTGCCCTTCGGGCCGATCACCTCGCCGATCTTGTCAACCGGGATCTTGATAGCGGTGACCCGCGGCGCGTAGGGGCTCATCTCATCCGGCCCGGCGATGGCCTGCGCCATCACCCCGAGGATGGTCAGCCGGGCATCGCGCGCTTGAGATAGCGCGGCGGCCAGGACCTCGGACGGGATTCCGGCCAGCTTGGTGTCCAGCTGCAAGGCGGTGACGAACGTGCTGGTACCGGCGACCTTGAAGTCCATGTCGCCGAAGGCATCCTCGGCGCCAAGGATGTCGGTGAGCGCGACGAAAGTCTCCTTGCCGTCGACGTCGCCCGACACCAATCCCATCGCGATACCGGCTACTGGTGCTTTGAGCGGTACTCCAGCGTTGAACAGCGACATCGTCGACGCGCAAACCGATCCCATCGACGTGGAGCCGTTGGAGCCCAGCGCCTCCGAGACCTGGCGGATCGCGTAGGGGAATTCCTCCCGGCTGGGCAGTACGGGAACAAGCGCCCGCTCAGCCAGCGCACCATGGCCGATCTCGCGGCGCTTGGGTGACCCCACCCGGCCGGTCTCACCTGTGGAGTACGGCGGGAAGTTGTAGTGATGCAGGTAACGCTTGGTGGTCTCCGGGGACAACGAGTCGATCGACTGCTCCATGCGCAGCATGTTGAGCGTCGTGACGCCGAGGATCTGGGTCTCCCCCCGCTCGAACAGTGCTGAGCCGTGGGCCCGTGGGATCAGGTCGACCTCTGCGGACAGTGGCCGGATATCGGTGATGCCGCGACCATCGATACGCACCTTCTCACGCAGGATGCGCTGGCGCACCGCCGACTTGGTCACGGCCCGGAACGCGGAGCTGATCTCCTTCTCGCGGCCTTCGAAACGCTCACCCAGTTCTTCCAGCGCTCTGGCCTTCAGGCCGTCGAGCCGGTTCTCCCGATCCTGCTTGCCGGCCACGGCCAGGACCTCGGTCAAGTCGTCGGCCACCAACTCGCGCACGGCCTCGACGACATCCGGCTGGTAAGCGGGGAAGGTGGGGAAATCCAGCCCCGCCTTGCCAGCCAGGTCAGCAAGCTCGCGCTGGGCCTCACACAGGACGCGGATGAACGGTTTGGCAGCCTCCAGCCCGGTCGCCACAACCTCCTCGGTAGGGGCCGGGGCGCCACCGGCGATCAATTCGATGCTGGCTTCGGTGGCCTCGGCTTCGACCATCATGATCGCCACATCGCTGCTGCCGTCACCGACCACCCGGCCGGCGACGACCATGTCGAATACGGCTTGGCCCAGCTGGTCGTAGGTCGGGAAGGCGATCCACTGGGTGGTATCCCCCTCCCGGACCAGGGCCATCCGGGTAGCGCCGACCGGGCCGTCGAACGGCAGGCCGGACAGCTGGGTAGACGCCGACGCTGCATTGATCGCCAGTACGTCGTAGGGGTCAGCCGGATCAAGGCTGAGCACCGTGACCACGACCTGTACCTCATTGCGCAGCCCGTCGACGAAGCACGGACGCAGCGGGCGGTCGATCAGCCGGCAGGTGAGGATCGCATCGGTGGAAGGGCGACCTTCACGGCGGAAGAAGGAGCCAGGAATGCGCCCGGCCGCATACATCCGTTCCTCGACATCGACCGTGAGCGGGAAGAAGTCGAACTGGTCCTTGGGCGCCTTGGACGCCGTGGTCGCGGACAGGAGCATCGTGTCGTCATCGAGGTAAGCGACGACGGATCCTGCGGCCTGCCGGGCCAGCCGGCCAGTCTCAAACCGTACGGTGCGGGCGCCGAAGGCGCCGTTGTCCAGTACGGCGGCTGTCTCGTGCACTGGCGTGTTGGAGGCATTCGTCATTGCTGAGTTGGTCATCGTTTCCCTCCTCGCAACACCAGCCAGGCGATGGCACCAGCGTGCGGGAGTGAGGGCGACAGGCCGGTCTTCGATCGAAGCTCCCGGAGCATGTCGTGTGCTCTCGGCAGCCACTACCGAGGACCGGCGGACGACGGTCCCGACGACGGTGACAACGCGGCTCGTGCAGCGATGTGTGGTTGTGTATCAAGCTGACCCTCCGGT
>JAJPIR010000360.1 GCA_021324675.1 Actinomycetota bacterium | reverse complement strand
CGCGACCCTCACCTTGGCAAGGTGATGCGCTACCAGCTGCGCTACGTCCGCATGCTCTGACGGGATGTACTCGATCCCCCCGCCCTGACGCGTGTCAGGACTCTAGCTGACTCGGCAACTCAGGATCAAGCCGGGTCCCCACCTTACGGCAACTCGTTGGCGAGCATCTGGTCGAGCGCGTGATCAACGTTCATCCACAGTGTTTCGTCCCCGGGCAGGACGATGTCGTAGCTGGCGTCAAGAAACTCGGCAAGCCGTTGAGCGCTGGCTTCGAAAACAGCGTGACCAGAAGGGGAATTGAGTTCCACCACGACGATCTCCGGGTCATCGATGCCCGGACGGATACGCACGTCGCCGTCTCCGGCTTCCGCGATCAGACCATCGGCAAGAAGGTCACGGGAGAACACCCACTCGACCCAGCCTGCTCGTCCGGTGCGGAAAGCGGCCACGATGGCGTAAGGGTCCCGAGTGTCATAACGGAGCGCAACCTGGACAGGCACTGCAGCAGTGCGCGGCGCCAGCAGATCAAAGACCGCCGAGGAACGGAGAGTCACGTGGTCGTTACGCATCGTTGTCGCCCCTTTCTGCGCCTTCGGAACTGAAACGATTGACTTTGACGGCTGTGACGCGGAAACGGGTGAGCTACCCCCGGATGCCGAAGATGGACCACCCAGACGGGGCAGAAATGATCACCCAGGCGGTCAAGTCGTCGCTCGCCGTGCGTCCTTGCCGCCGTCGGCGGGAATATCCTGGGGTAACTAGCCTGAACCGGTCGTTGTTGCCCGGCGTAGGTACGACGTGAGGATCCCTCTGGTGGCCGATGAGGCTCGATCACCAGGCTCGCGGCCTGGTCAGCGGAGCAGCGCGCCGGAGCCTGCGGTCCCCCTTCCGCAGTCGGACGAGGAGCCTTCTGATGCCGAGCTCGTGCGACGACTGGGCAATGCGGACGGGGCTGCTCTGTCGCAGCTGTATCAGCGTTTCGGCCGGCCCTGTTACTCACTGGCCCGCCGCATCTGTGCTGATGAGAGCCTGGCCGAAGAGGTGGTTCAGGAGGTTTTCCTGACGTTGTGGCGGGACCCGGCTCGTTACGACCCGTCGCGTGGCGGCTTTGCGACATGGCTGCTCACGCTAATCCATCACAAATCGGTGGATGCAGTGCGTCGGGAAAGCACGTTGCGTCGCCGTACGGTTACTGCGCCTGAGGCCGGGGAGGATTGGTCACCAACGCCGGTACCCGGTGCCGACCAGGCGGCCATCGCGCGGGTCGCAGCCGGTCAAGTGCGGGCGGCGTTGCATCGCCTGCCGCTTGAGCAGCGGCAGGTGCTGGCGCTGGCCTATTTCGGTGGACATACTCAGCGTGAGATCGCAGTGCTGACCGGAATCCCGCTGGGCACCGTGAAGTCTCGGATGTTCGCTGCTGTACAGCGGCTCCGCTCGCTGCTGGCCGATCAATGGGGACCGGACGATCTGGTCGCCGAGGCCCGCATGGTGGGGGATGTGAACCAATGAACGATCAGCGCGACGCCCCGGGCTGCCCGCACCATGAGTTGGCAGTCGGGTGGGCATTGCACTCCCTGGAGCCTGCTGAAGAGTCACTGGTCGCGGCGCACGTGTCAACCTGCCCGACCTGCGCGGAGGCGGCCGCGCAGGCCGAGGAGGTCGGAACCATGTTGGGACTTTCGGTCCCCGATCTAGTACCCAGCGCTGAACTGGAGCAGCGGATACTCACTGCTGCTGGTATCACGTCGGCGGCGCTGGCTGACGCAGGGCCAGTGCCGCCGCAGCCAGCGCCACGTACCCGTTGGCTTTCGCAGCTGCGCTTGGGCAAGGTGGCCGTGGCTGCTGCGGCGATCCTGGTGGCGATCGCGGCGGTGCTTGGAGTCCGAGTCGTGCAGCTAGGCGGACAACTCAACCAAGCGCAACGTGAAGTCACAGCTATGTCGCAAACGATTCAGCGCGTCGCCGATCCTGCCGTTGTCCGCGTGCCACTGGTGACCAAGGATGGTCAGGCGGTAGGGATGGTGCTGGCGAGCCGGAACCAGGTCGCGGTAGTGCCTACCCGACTACCCAGCAACCGGATGGCTGACCAGACCTATGTGCTTTGGGGCCTTGCGGGCGGTACACCGATTGCACTGGGGGCATTCGATGTATCGGGGGGCATCCCCCAGCCGCATCCCGTACCCTCGGCTAATCAGACGGGGAAATTTAGCGCCTACGCGATCTCGCTGGAACCGGGACGGCGGGCCCCCGCAGTACCTACTGATGTCGTAGCGAGTGGACAGGTGACCAGCTGACAGTCGAGGAGAAGTCCTGGCAGTCCAGAGAGGCAGCGACGCAGGAAAACCGGTATAAGCGGTTCCGGGCGTGGCTGCGTAGACGGCCAGCCCTCAATCTTGCCTATCGCATCCTGGTGGGTGTGGTGGGCACCGCAGTGCTCGTCGCAGGCATCATCGCCATCCCGTATCCGGGCCCGGGGTGGCTGATCTTGTTCGCCGGGCTGGCGATCCTCGGTACCGAGTTTCAGTGGGCGCAGCAGGTCCTTCACTGGACGCGAGCTCGGTACGACTCCTGGACCGCGTGGTTGCGCCGTCAGAGTCCCGCCGTACGCGTGGCCGTGATTACCGGGACTGGGGTTATCGTCCTGACCACCCTATGGCTGGTGAACGTCTTCGGCCTGATCGCCGGATGGGTGGGTCTGCGCTGGGATTGGGTACGCTCGCCGCTAGCCTGATCCGGTATGGTGATGCCCGGGCTCGCAGCCGGCACGGGGGCGATTAGCTCAGCGGGAGAGCGCTTCGTTCACACCGAAGAGGTCACTGGTTCGATCCCAGTATCGCCCACCACCATTTCCGCAGGTCCACGCCTACTCAACGTCTCGTCATCGATCTTCATGTGCGTGATCATGGCTGATCGTCAGCAGAGGTCATCGTCATCATCCAGCGCTTGGAGGATCCGGCTGTGATCGTCGGTGCGCCGGGTGTAGAGGTCCAGCGTGGTGGACGAGCGTTCGTGTCCCATCACCCGCTGCACCATGTTCACGGGGACGCCGTCGTCGACGAGCCAGGTGGCGTAGGAATGCCTGAGGTCATGAAAATGTGGGCCGGCAGCGTTGGACTTGTCGGCTGATGACTTGGTCGGCGGTGTCGTGTCGGCGGCGCCGGGGGAGTCTGATGCCTTCGCAGGGGTTGAAGGCGATGAGCCGGTTGCGGACTGCTGAGCGGAGTACCGCCGAGGTCAGGCGGTGTGCTTCGGCGACGGTTGCCGGTGACCGGTGGGTGCCCAGCTCGGTGATCCATTTCTGCACCGACAGGTGATCGATCTTTGACAGCGGCCAGGTGCCCCACTGCGGTATCACGTGGGTTTCCATGATCGATGCGTCGCGGGCCTTGGTGGTCAGCTCGTCGTTGCGGCTGTCCAACCATTGCCGGGCGTGGGTGGCGAACAGCAGCCGCCCGGCGTGCGGATCGACGTATAGGCCTCGCGAGAGGCCGGCATCGATCTCGGCGAGGAATCGCTTGGCCTCCGCCTTGGTGGGGAAGGTCTTGGCTTTTTGCCGGCCGGAGGGTTCCCGCCAGTTGGCCCGGTAATTGCCCTCCGGGGTGCGCGAGACGAAAGACATGTCAGGCCCCCTTCGGCATGTCGTTGAGCCAGGCGTGGAACAGCTGCCGGGGCACCACCCAACGCCGACCCAGCCGCTTGGCCGGGATGCGGCCGGACCGGACCAGCTCGTAGGCCAGACCCGTGCTGATGCCCAGCCGCGCGGCTGCCTGCGGCACGGTGTAGATATCCGCCCGGGTGAAGTCGTTGAGCGACACCGGATCCTCGGGTGAAACGTCGTCCCACAGGGGAGTCACGGTGTCCATGCCGGTCCCTCCTCTCACGCGGCTTGATCGTTAATTGCGGAACAGTTTGTTGTCGGTGGTGCGCCGCTGGTGGCGAGTTGGGCGGCGGTGTATTCGGCTTTCCAGCGCTGTCGTTCGGCCACGGCCTGGAGCAGCAGCACGGGCCGGGGTGGGATGTCGGAGTCGTTGGGTGCCGGTCGTTCCCACTGGTAGGGCCCGTCTTGCGGTCCGTGGGTTGGTTGGATGCCAGCCTGTTCAAGGAGTTGCCGAACGAATTCACCGCGTTCAGCCCGGTGATCATCCAGGTTTTTGTTGGACCACTTGCGCGAGACAAGCACGCGGCGACCGGCGATGCCCAGGTGTTCGAAGCGGTGAGCTTTGCCCTTGCACCGCCCCGGGATCAGGGAGTGTCGAGCGCCCTTGGGCTGGACCCCATACAACAGCCACACCGCACAACGCGGCGAGCACGGGGTGATCTGCAGTTCGGCATGCAGCCGGTAGGCATGATCCCGCTGCGCTTGGGTGACGTGGTCGTCAAGGCCGCCTTCGGCGGCGCGGCCGTGGGTGAGTCAGTCGTCGAACTCGCCTGCCCGCCGGCCGATCCCGCACGCTGCGCGCGGCCTGACGGCCGTGCTCGCGCGGGTCGGACCAGCGGGCGCGGTGCTCGATGGACACCACGCTGCTGCACGCAAGACGGTCCTAGAATTCAGATTCACTATGGGGCCCGGCCTGTAGTGCCACCGCTTTGCACTCCGCGGGATCGTCACGTCGCGCAGTTATTAGGCCGCGGCGCGCCGCGATCCGGTGGCTTCCGGCCAGCCTGACATCGCCCCCGTCGCGAGATGCGCGGCCGGGATTTAGGCGTGGCGGGAGAAGGCACTTTCGCCGCCATCCTCGGCACGGTCACACCCGGCCGCGGTTGCAGATCAATCCGGCGCTGCTAATGCTGCTGTGCTGGTAGTGGCGAGTGGACTCCTTGACGTATCCATCTCGCGGCGGCTTCCGCGGAGAACCCGGCGGCAACCCACTCCGCCGCCAGCATCACCGGATGCCGCCCGGCTTTGGTCGCCTCGACGGCCACGAGGTGTGCGAGTGCGATCAGGTCAGCGTTGTCGGCGGCGTAACCGACGCCGCGCCGGGTGCCGGTGCACGGGCCCGCGAGAGAGTCGCGATATAGCCACAGCCCGCGTTCGGCGAGCAACTGGCGGGCCAGCGCTTTCGGGGGTTGTGGCTGGGTGATGCGCACCCCGGAGCTGATCCAGTCCGTGAGCGTGGTGTGTGGTGTGCCCTGGCGCAGCTGAAGTAGTTCCAGGGTCCAGGATGTCCCCACCGAGCGGCACCACACCACGGCCAAGACGGAGGCTGCAGCGGCCGTATCGCCCGATCGTGATGGCCCGCTCGCATCCTTGGTCGTCACCGGGTCGTAGCCGGTTGTCCTGGCTTTTCGGGGATTGGGATGGTGATGAGCATGCGGTGGGCGGCTGGCAGATTGAGTCACTGCGACCGGGCCTAGGTGGTGCGGACAGCTCTGCGACCGCGCTGATGGTCGCAGGCAAGGCTGTGGGTAGTCGGGGGCCGGATGGTCAAGACGGTGTCCAGCCCGGTGATCGCCAGCATGCGGCGGGCCAGCGGCGGGGGTTGGTGCAGGATGAATCGGCCGTTGGCGGCCCGCAGCTGGGTCTCGATGCGGTGGAACACCGTCAACCCGGCGGCGCCCAGGAACTCCAGCTTTGACAAATCGAGCACGATTTCCGAGTAGCCATCCCGGCACAGTTGATCGAGTACCTGCTGGAGATGGGGCGCGCTGACCAGATCAAGCTCTCCGCACAGACTCACCCAGCTGCGCGAGGTATCCGAACAGACCTGCACTCCGAAACCCGGTCCACCCACACCATGATCCAGATCAGTCCACAGACCGTCACCCCCGGCTGGCTTGTGCGTCGGTGCCGCGAGGGGACTGGGGGACCACCTCGCAGGCACGCCGTCACGGCGGCTGGTGGTCCAACCGATATTGACGATAAGCGATCACAACCGACGCGGCAACCGCACTAATAGGGCAAAACATGCTGGTGCTCAGCGCAGCACGGCCCCGGCAACCCGATTCACGGTGGCCCTTCAACACCAAGCTGGTGCAGGGTGAGCAAGGGCGCGTTGGCGGCATCTGGTCAGGGCTGCGGCGGGTTGTCCGGGGACGGACTCTGGATGGCGGTAACCAGCTCGGCGGCGACGGTGCGGAGTTTGATGTTGCGCCGCTGCGAGATCGTCCGCAGAGTCGCAAACGCCGTGTCGGGGTCGCAATGCCGTTGCACCATCACGATCCCGATGGCCTGATCGATGACCGAGCGAGACGACAGCGCGATGCGCAGGTGATCGGACAGGGTGGTAGCCAGATCAGCCGCCTCCACCACCTCACCGCTGCTCAGCGACTGCAAGCACGGTCCCGCTTTGTGTTCATATTGCTGCTCATCGAGTTGGCGAGCCAGCGCATCCGCCGAAGCTGCGGTGATCACCCGATCGTCCTGGGCCAGGGTGATCCCACAGGTTGCCACCGGCTCGATGACCCGCACCGACAGCTCAGCTACCCCCTGCAACAGCTGCTCGAAGGAGTTCGTGGACAACAACAGCCCCGCCAACTCCGACAAGGCAGCACCGAGTTCCGTGGGGACGGATTGCGACATTCCGCGGCGACCTCACCCGGCCACCCGGACAGCCGGGCACCGCCTTGCCGTTCGCTAAGAACGGGATACGGCAAAATCCGCACCGCGAAAACGCCCTCAGTGCCAGCAGTCTGACCCCATCCAGCCCCTTCCCACCAACCCCTCGAGGAGGACACCACACCCCGGGCAACGGCCAGCAGCTCACCATCAACCAGCAAGACCCATCGACAAGACGATCTCGCTGTCTAACATTGCCCGTTTTCTTCGTCGAAGGGAAACCGCAGTGACCGCATCGTCGCCTCGTCACGCTGAGTGGTCAGATGGTGGTTCGCAGCTTCGTGGTCAACAGCGCGGTGGAACAGATTTCGGGACGGTCGCGTGCTGGGTCGAAGGGCAGTCACGTCAGACGCCGGCTGCCGCTCGTCTGCTTGCCCCGCCGAGCGGAACAACCCGTTGTCCTGGTTGCGCGGTGTCACATGATCAGTCAAGTTGTGCCTTTCCTCGGTCGTCGTTGCGCCACAGATGCTTCGGTGCGATTCGGTGCCATGCCAGGTGGGTCAGCCCACTTACTCCGGCGCGTTGTACATCGCCTCGAAAGCGACTGCCCGCAGCGCTCCGGTCAGCTCCCGCATCGCGGCGATCGCCTGGTACTTCTCTCCCACGGCGGGGCGCTCCCCGGCCTGTTCGACGTCTGCCCACAACCCATCCACGTAGTCATGCAGTAGCTGGCGGGCATCTAGCTGGCCGGCCCGACCGGCTTCGCTCATTCGGTCAAGGCGGGCCCGATCGAAGGGGCCAAACGCCTCGGCAAGGTCGTGCGCGGCGTGTTGATGATTCACGGCTTGCACCCTCTTTCCTGACCCGACGACGAGACCGCACAAGCAAGGGCCCTCGCTCACCTTCACACCACATGGCCAGCAGCGTGCTGCTTCACACGGTCGTCACCAGGGCTCTGATCGAAGCAGGACGGTCAGGTCCTGGACCAACTGGTTTGGCAGTTCCTTGTTGTTCGTCGAGATCGGCAAGGGCAGCTGCTGCTCGGCCACACCACAGCTCGAATCCTCGATGCCCATCCAGTGCCCCCTGCCCAGAGTGCCGGTCTCTGACTGACTACTCGGCCGTCTGATCCGAGCACCTCCGCCCAAGCAGACGCCCTGAAGAGTCACGGTCGTGGACTCACGTCTTGGTCAAGCTATCCCGAACCCGGGGCATCGCCGTGCCGGGGAACCTGGCAGGCCCCGCACGTCCACGTCGCGATCCGATCAAGATAGGTCAAGGCCGATTTCGGCCATGACCGCTCTGACCGCTGGGTTGATTTCCTTGGCGGGAGTCGAGCCGGCGGAGCGGACCTGCACACGGCCGGCCGCGTGCTGAGCCAGCAGGGCCGCAGCCATCTGCGAGCGGCCGGCATTGTGCACACGCACAAATAGCACCTCAGGCACGTCGGTCACGATGCCCTCCTGGGAAACCGGGCTGCGTTTGATCATGGGCTGGCGCCCCGGGGGTCGGATGTGGCCGGGTGCGGCACTATCACGTGGTCTGCGGCGGTGTCCGCGTCGGGATACAGGGTCAGCACCAGGATGACCCCGATGACCCCACCGACGAGTTGAGCGAACACGAAGCCGGGCACCGAGGCCGGGCTGATACCAGCGAAGGTGTCGCTGAACACCCGACCCACCGTGACTGCCGGATTGGCAAAAGACGTCGAAGAGGTGAACCAGTACGCCGCGCCAATGTAGGCGCCCACCGCTCCCGCAGACAGTGCCGCCCGGCCGGTGCGAGCCAGTACCACGATCAAGGCGATGAGCCCGGCGGTAGCGACCAGTTCGCCAACCCATAGCCCGATGCTGCTGCGCGGCTTGTGTGAAACCTGCAAGGCGGGCAAGCCGTACATGACATTGGCCAACAGCGCTCCACCAACGGCGCCGACGAGTTGGGCACCGGTGTATGCCAACACCTCCCGGCCGGTCAGGCCGGTCTCGGCTCGGCGGCCCAACAGCCACTCCACCGCCGAAACCACCGGATTGAAATGCGCTCCGGACACCGGACCAAACAGCAGGATCAGCACGGTCAGACCGAGCACCGTGGTGGTGGAGTTTTCCAACAGCTGAAGTCCTACCTGGCCCGGGGACAGCTGCTGAGCGGCAATGCCCGAGCCGACCACCACCGTCACCAACAGGCCCGTGCCGACCAGCTCAGCCAGCAACCGCCGCAGCAAGCCGGTCATATCATCGCCGCAGCGGGGCGCAGGGCTTGGGACAGCGTACGCAGCGCCTCGGGCAAGACCCGGTAGTAAATCCACGTGCCCCGCCGCTGACCGTCGATCAACCCAGCCTCGCGTAGTACCCGCAGGTGATGCGAGATCGTCGGCCCGGACAGGTCAAAACCCGTGGTCAGCTCGCACACACAGGCCTCACCACCCTCGTGGCTGGCGATCAGACTCAGCAACCGCAGCCGTACCGGATCGCCGAGGGCTTTAAACCGCTGGGACAGCACCTCAGCTTCATCTGTCGTCAGCGGCTCGGCGGTCAGCGCGCTACAGCAACCCGCGAGTTCAGGTGGTTCAGCCGCCGCTTGCTTAGGCATGCTTCTACCTTGACAGTCTTCAAATCAGCGCGCAACGTGTACCTCGACCACCATCGAACCAGTGGGACACAAGGAAGAGCGTTCGATGACCGAGCACACCGAAGCCCTGCGCGACCAGGTTCGTCAGCGCTACGCCGCCGCAGCCACCGCCATACACACCGCAACAACCACCAGCTGCTGCGGCGCCAACGTCTCCGGTGGGATTGCCGACATCGAAATCAGCGAAGGCTTCGGCAGCCAACTGTATGGACCCACTGAACGCCACCGCCTACCGGCCGACGCCATCACGGCAAGCCTGGGCTGCGGCAACCCGGTGGCCATCGCGGACCTGCACGAGGGCGACAGGGTGCTCGACCTCGGCTCCGGCGGCGGGATCGACGTGTTGCTCTCCGCCCAGCGAATCGGCCCCGCCGGCAAGGCTTACGGGCTGGACATGACCGACGAGATGCTCGCTCTAGCCCGCGCCAACGCTACCCAGGCGGGCGCGACCAATGTGGAGTTCGTCAAGGGCACCATCGAGGCCATCCCACTCCCCGACGACTCCATCAATGTGATCATCTCCAACTGTGTCATCAACTTATCCACCGACAAACCGGCCGTCTTCGCCGAAGCCTTCCGCGTGCTAGCCCCCAACGGCCGCCTCGGCATCGCCGATGTCCTCGCCGAAAACCACCTCACCCCCCAGCAATGCGCCGAACACGGCAGCTACCTCGGCTGCATCGCCGGCGCACTAACCATTGCCGAATACCACGATGGACTGACCACCGCAGGATTCATCGACATCACCATCACACCTACCCACCAAGTCGCCGACGGCATGCACTCCGCAATCGTCCGCGCCACCAAACCAGCATCTACCATCCACCTAATCCAGGAGGCCCGCCGCCAACTCGTCAGCGAGTCAGGGTCAAGCGGCTCAGACAAGATCACATCAAGGCACCTCAAACCTTCACCAGATGCCACACAGGCAAAGCGCTAGGGCGCGTATAGGGCGCGAACAGCCGTAGACAGCCGGATATGGCCGGACAACGCCGGACATGACGAAGATCGACCCACGACCTGTTCAGTGCTGGGGTGGGCCAGTTGTGCTGCGTGGCTGGTCAAGGATTCGAACCTTGGAAGGCGTACGCCGACGGATTTACAGTCCGTTACATCGCTCGCGAGGTGTACCAGATCATTACCTCTTCACCGCTAACACAGCCGGCAGGGGCTTGACATCCATAGGGGCGTCAATTGGCTCGAAGAACTGTCGGCGCGCAGTGTTAGAACGACAGCGTCACGAGGGGCTTACGCGCTCCGCAACCAGGGTAACTACTTCCATCAGCATCTCGTTCGCGCCAGCTTTCAGGCCTGCAACCTCGATTTTCGATGGCCAAGCCTTCTCCAACCGATACCGCGCCACCGGTTTTCCCTCAGTATTGTACACAGTCAGGGTGCAATTCTTCTGTGCCGCCGCGATGCCCTCCGTGCGTACGCTGTCGTGCCAGGCCCAGATGCCTTCAAATCCGGCTCCGCATTTGAAGGTGACCGTCGGCGGCTTCAGCTTTCCGGACAATTTACGATGCACCTCCTCCGTATTGCACTGTTCCAGGTAGTCGCGCGGTTCGACCTCAGTAACGATACCCAACAGTTCAGCGAACGACACGATTTCATCCCCATTGGCTGCGAGCGAGAACCGATTGGCGGTGATTCTGCTTGTTGGCTGCGTCATCCTCGGGCTCCCCTGTTCAAGATTGTCGACTCGGTCACGCCATCGCGCAGCTTTTCTTTCCTCTTTCGCTCGTTTTTCGTTTCTGTCGACGTTTATCCCCACCCTTCGGCGCAAGATTTCTCATCTGTTAAGACGGCCTGCAATGAAGCGCAGGGCGGTGTAAGAAAAGGATAACATCAATGTTCGAATTCCGGTCCCGACGGCGCGAGGTCAACCAGATGCCGGAGCGATGACCGAGGTTGCGATGTTGCGTGAATACCGTGACCGACGCCGCTGGCGTAGTCAGCCGATTGAGGGTAGCGTTGTGGTTGACCGATTACTCCTCGTGCGCGTGGCACCAGCGCCCGCGTCGTTTTCGGCCTCACCATGACCCCGGTAGTGGTTCCTACCGGGACGGGAACGTCGACATGGCGTCGGTTCACACCACTTACCTCGATCACGGCGATGCGCGCAGCGTGGTGGTGCGCGATTGCTCGGTGCGCCTGAGCCTGAGGCCGAGTAGTTCGGGCAGGGGTGTTGTTGATGGCGCGTGGTGGCCACGGTCGACCAATCCGGTCGTCGAGCTCGTCGCGCTGAGTGAGGCAGTGGGAGTTTGGCGAGTCCCGGTCCGTCGGATCGCGCTGGCCAGGCCGGGGTGGGACAGTGCTCCTCGCCGAGTCCGGCTGGCCAGTGGCCGATGGGTTGCCGTGGACTGGTTGCCGAACTCGGGTGTCTACCTGGTACAGATTCTCGGCACCGACGATCTGCCGATCGATCTGCTGGTCATCCCTGCCGACATCACACCAGCCACCGCTGACCGGGCATTGACTGACGTCGAGGTCGAGCAGACCACTGACCTCGACACTGGCCCAGCTGCCGCGGACCTGGCTGCCCTTGAGGTCGAGGGTGAGCAGATCACCGGGCAGGGGAAGCAGGCGGAGACGCCCAGTGCTCCCGGTGCGGAGGACTCCGTCTGGGGTGATCGGGAGTCCCCGGCGCTGCGCCAAGCCCGCACGGACGCCGCGTTCACCGTCTCGATCGATCCGGTCCGTGCGTATCTCAAGCAGATCGGCAAGGCCGCCCTGCTCACCGCCGAGCAGGAAGTCAAGCTGGCCAAACGCATCGAGGCGGGCTTGTATGCCGCCGAACGGGTCCGTTGCGCCCAGAATGCGACCGAGCAGCTCTGCCCCCAGCTGCGCCAGGATCTGGGCTGGATCGTCGGCGACGGCGAGTGCGCCAAAACCCACCTGATCGAGGCCAACCTGCGCCTTGTTGTCTCAATCGCCAAGCGCTACACCGGTCGTGGCATGCCGTTTCTGGACCTGATCCAGGAGGGCAATCTGGGATTGATCCGCGCGGTGGAGAAATACGACTACACCAAGGGCTACAAGTTCTCCACCTACGCCACCTGGTGGATCCGCCAAGCCATCACCCGAGCGATGGCCGACCAGGCCCGCACCATCCGGATCCCGGTGCACATGGCCGAGCTGATCAATAAGCTGGGCCACCTCCAACGTGAGCTGCTCCAGGACTGGGGCCGTGAGCCCACCCGGGAGGAGCT
>JAJPIR010000138.1 GCA_021324675.1 Actinomycetota bacterium | reverse complement strand
GCAACGCGATCCGAACGTGCTGGCCAACCTTGCGCGCGGCAGGATGCGCAGCAAGATTGCTGACTTGACCATGGCGTGCGCGGGTCGGTTCGGGGCGCAGCACGCGTTGATGTGCACACTGCACCTAGAACACATCGACCACCTTGCCGACATGATCGCTCGACTGGACGTTCGCATCGACGAGGCCAGCCTGCCTTTCGCCTGCCAGATCGAGCTTCTGGCGACGATTCCGGGGATCGGTGAGCGCGCCGCCCAGGTCATCGTCTCCGAGATCGGCGTCGACATGACAAGGTTTCCCACCGCGGCGCATCTGGCGTCCTGGGCTGGGCTGTGCCCCGGCAACAACGAGTCCGCCGGCAAACACCGGTCAGGCAAGACCCGAAAAGGCAGCAAGGAGCTGTGCCAGGTTCTCGTCGAATGCGCCTGGGCCGCGGGGCGCACCAGCACCTACGTTGGCGCACAGTTCCGCCGGTTTCACCGCCGATTCGGAAAACAGGGCGGTCAGAAGGCGGTAATCGCCACCGCACACACTTTGATCGTCATCATTTGGCATGTACTCGCCGAAACCACGGCCTACCGCGACCTTGGCTCGGACTACTTCACCCGCCGCATCGACAACCCCGAAGCACGCAAACGCCGACTCGTCCGTGAACTCGAAGCTCTTGGACACAAGGTCACCATCGAACCCGCCACCGCATAGCCGGTCACCAATATTGATCACCAACAACCCGGTCTGGGCGCCGGGTCGCCAACCCCTACGTCCAGAACGTGCCTGGTCACCGTAGTTACATCTCAGTCACTTCCCGAACCCGTCGACACCGACCCTATCAACACCACATCAAGATCCACTTGACACAGAGAGGCGCCGTTCTTCAGACAGTCCCGTTCATCACGATCTGTAGACCGAGCGTCATCACGCCGCGCTCATTGCACGAACCCTTGCACGACTACCGCGCCGAGAGTGTTGAGGAGATGGCGCTGCGGCCCGGAGCGAGATCAATGGCTTCGTTCCAAGTCGTCACTCTTGTTCCGGGATGACCTGTACTACCGGCTTTGACCAGCGGAGACGAGCCGCTGGCGTCTCGGGCTGTCACTCCAGCGGTGCTGAGTAGTGGATGAATACCGCCCCAGTCGATCAGGGCGAAAAGTGGCCTACTCACAGTGATATTGGCTGGTCAGATGTGGTGCCCCCGGCAGGATTCGAACCTGCGCTCCCGCCTCCGGAGGGCGGTGCTCTATCCCCTGAGCTACGGGGGCCTGCCGCGGGAGAGCGTACCTCTACTCCTTGCCTACGCCCAACGCGGTGTCGGTCAGCGTGGCGGTGGTAGCGGTTGCGCGCCGCGCTGGGCGAGCAACTGGACCATGTAGTCACTCTCAGCGCCCTGGGAGATGACCATTTTCTCCGCCAAGTTGCGCACCTGAGCCATCTCACCGTGCTGCGCGGCGTACTGAGCCATCGGCGCGCCACCCTGGTGGTGTCGCAGCATTAACTGCAGGAACAGGATATCGAACTGGGCGCCGCTGGCGGCGCGGAGCCGGTCCAGGTCCGCAGAGGAGGCCATACCCGGCATCGTCGCCACGCCGGCCGGGGCGTCGCCGTGTGCCATTCCCGCCATCCCGGGCATCGAGTCGGTGGCCGGCATCCAGGTCATGTACCGGCCGGTAGGCAGCGCAGCGGCGTTCCACAGGCTGAGCCAGCCTTGCATCTGGCCGATCTGCGCGAGCTGGTTGGTCTCGATGTCGAAGGCAAGCAGCCGGATGGCGGGATCGGTACTGCGGTCGCGCGCCAGGCCGGCCATCAGCACCGCCTGCCGGTGGTGCACCGACATATCTTGGGCGAACCCTACATCCACTGTTCCGCCTTGGGCCTGCGACCACACTCCACCCACCAGTGGAAATGACGTACCCAGTGCCGCTCCGAGGATCAGCATGGCAAGCATCGCCGCGCCGGCCAGCAGCACCCGCATCCAACGAGCCGGCGGCTTGGCCCCAGCAGGCGCCTCAACACGTTCGGCGCTGCGTGTGTCCAACTCCCCGTGCACGGTCGCTTCCGCCATGACGCGGTTCACCGGCCAGGTCCGGGTGCCGGGGTGCCTCCCGGAGCGGCCTCGTCACCGGGGGTGCTACCGCGGCCGCCGGAATAGGTCAACGGCACGGCGTTCGGACCGGGAGGCGCGGCCACAAACGGTGGTGGTTTGGTGGTGTCAAACAGACCTGGGAGCTCGTCGCAGCTGGCTCCGATCTCCGGGTAGGTGTACTGGTTGAGCCGCAATGCCTGGATGAAGTGGTCGATCCGCTTGTCGGCGGCGTCAGTCACCTTGAGCTGGTGTCCCCACGACTGCAGCGAGATCGGCGCGTCCAAGCCGGGATACGGGGACAGCATCAGGTAGTTCGAGCCCTGTACCCGGTCACGCAAGGATTGCAGCGCTGCGCCGGTGACCTTGTCGGGGTTGTAGGCGATCCACACCGCGCCATGTTCCAGCGAATGAACCATGTTCTCGTTGCGCACCGGCGTCGTGTAGACCACCCCGTTGCAAGCCGCCCACGTTGCGTCGTGCGGGCCTCCGAACGGGGGGCTGTGGTCATAGGCCACCCGCTGGTCCCCGCCGATGTGGCCCCGACCGGCGCTGTAGTTCTCGGTGACCACGCCCGGGATGTGGAGCGAAGGGTCTTTATTGTCAGCGGTGGGGGTGAAGGCGCGACGGTCCTCGTACCGCGTGAACATGTATCCGAAGATGCCGACCGCGAAGATCAGAACAGCAGCAACCGCAGCTATCGTCCCCCATGGCTTGGGTTTGGTCGCCGTGATGACCGGGCGCGCACCGCGCACTGCCTTGGTTGTCTTACCGCTTGGCATGCCTGATCGGTCCTCGCTCATGATGGGGTCTGCCGCCAGACCGCGGCGTCAGTGTAGGGACCCTGGGTCAAGACCAGGTGAACCTGGGCTGCCGAACTCCTCCTTAGACTCGCAGTCGTGACCCCCGCCGTGCTCGCCGACCTCGTCCGATCTGTCGCGCACGGCGTTCTGGCAGACCGTGGTCTCGACCCCAGCGCGCTTCCGGACACCGTGACGGTTCACCGCCCGCGCGATCCCCGGCACGGGGACTACGCCACCAACGTGGCATTGCAGACCGGGAAGAAGGTAGGGGTACCACCTCGGGATCTCGCCGAATGGCTGGCTGAAGAGCTGTCCCAACGCCCTGGAGTGCGCACCGTCGATGTTGCCGGACCTGGATTTGTCAATCTGTGGCTGGGAGCCGACGCGCATGGCGAAATCCTCACCCAGGTGCTTGTCGGCGGGAAACGCTTTGGATCAGGTCAGCAGCTTGCTGGCTGCCGGATCAGCATCGACTTACTGCCGGCTACCCGCAGCGGCCCGTTGCATCTTGCCGGCGCTCGCCAGGTAGCCGTCGCCGACGCGCTGGACCGGATTCTCACCTTTGCGGGTGCAGTGGTGACGAGGGAGCAGGCCAGGGGGGATGCGGCCAACGACGGTAGAACTCCCGGCTGCGACGTCTCGATCCACGTGCTCGGGGCCGGCAGCGGCAATGCCGGACAACCCATGACGGTCGCCGCCGCACGGAGCGCCGATTCGACCACCGTGGAAGTGCTGGCTGGACAGCAAGTGAGCCTGGTCCAGAGGGTCGCCAGGAGGCCTCTGACCCAGCGCCGGACCACCATCGTGGACATGGTGGAGGCGATCGGGTTGGATGCCACCCGCTACGCGTTAGTCCGCAGCGCTTTTAGCTCCCCGCTCGACATCGACCTCGATGTCTGGTCGAAACGGACCGACGACAACCCGATCTTTGTCATCCAGTACGCGCATGCCCGGCTGGCATCGCTGGCCCGTAATGCCGCTGATCTGGGGATCAGTTGCTCAGACGCGCGACTCGCACTGCTGGGCCACCACAGGGAAGGTGAGTTGATCCGCACGCTGGTTGACCTGCCGCGTGTCGTCGCCCAGGCCGCAGTGCTCCGCGAGCCACACCGGGTAGCCCGCTATCTCGAACAGCTCGTTGGCGCGTACCACAGCTTCTCCGCCGCGTGCCCGGTACTGCCGCTGGGTGACGAGCGACCGGGCCCGCTGCACGCCGCCCGGTTGGTGCTGTGCGAGGCGACCCGACAAGTGCTGGTCAATGGCCTGGATCTGCTCGGCGTGAGCGCACCGGAGCGGTTGTGAGAGCGCACCCCGCCGGACCGCGCCATGCCGACGTGCTGGCCCGGGCCTCCACCGCCGGCCCGTGCCCCGCTGGATCCGAGGAACTGAACATCCTGCACCCCGGGGTGTGGCCACGTGGGGCGCACCGCGGCGCCGACGGCGCGGTGCGGTTGGCCGGCGTCGAGGTCGGTGAACTCGCCGAGGCTTACGGCACGCCCTTATTTGTCGTCGATGAAGCCGACTTCCGGGCGCGGTGCGCCGAGCACGCTGCGGCCTTCGGCGCCCCGCACCGCGTGCACTATGCGGCCAAAGCTTTCCTCTGCGGTGAGGTCGTGCGCTGGGTGGCCGAGCAGGGCTTGAGCTTGGACGTGTGCACCGGCACCGAACTCGCGCTCGCCCTGCACGCGGGATTCCCCGCCTCCCGGATCGCGATGCACGGCAACAACAAATCCGCTGACGAGCTGACAGCCGCCGTGACGACTGGGGTTGGTGCGGTAGTGCTCGACTCCTACCTGGAAATTGCTCGGCTTGACGACATCGCTCGACGGCACGGAGTGGTACAACCGGTGCTGATCCGGGTGACCGTCGGCGTCGAGGCGCACACGCACGAGTTCATCGCCACCGCCCACGAAGATCAAAAATTTGGCTTCTCGCTGGCGGCCGGCGATGCCACCGAGGCTGTTCGAAGAGTGCTCAAATGTCAGGGGTTGCGCCTGGTGGGCCTGCACAGCCACATCGGATCGCAGATCTTCGACGCGGACGGCTTCGAGCTTGCCGCGCACCGGATGGTGGGTCTGCTGGCGTCGCTGCGCGATGAGCACGGTGCTGATGCGTTGAGCGACGTCGGCATCCTCGACCTGGGCGGTGGTCTGGGTATCGCTTACACCGCAGACGACGACCCACCACGACCGGACATGCTGGCCGCCCATTTGCGGGCCATCGTGGACTCCCGCTGCCGGGCGGCTGGCATACCGAGCCCGGAGCTGGTCGTCGAGCCAGGCCGGGCGATTGCCGGGCCTGGCACGATAACTCTCTACCAGGTGGGAACCATCAAAGACGTCACGGTGGCGGCATCGGCACAGCGGCGCTATATCTCGGTGGACGGCGGAATGAGCGACAACGTACGGACCGCGCTGTACGACGCAACCTACGATTGCCGGCTGGTGTCCCGCCGCTCGGAGGCGCCTGCCACGTTGTCCCGGGTGGTCGGCAAGCACTGCGAGTCCGGTGACGTGGTGGTCCGCGACTGCTGGTTGCCCGATGACCTTGCCCCGGGTGATTTGCTGGCGGTGGCCGGCACCGGCGCGTACTGCTACGCCATGTCCAGCCGTTACAACCTGTCACCGCGACCAGCGGTGATAGCTGTCCGGGATGGCTTGCACCGGCTGCTGCTGCGCCGAGAGACGATTGCCGACCTGCTGTCCTTGGAGGTCTCATGAGCAGGCCCCGGGAGGATGGCTTGCAGGGCCGACCCATTGAGCGGGAGGCCGGCTTGCAGGGCCGACCCATTGAGCGGGAGGCCGGCTTGCAGGGCCGACCCATTGGGGTGGCCTTACTCGGTTGTGGCACCGTCGGGCGGGAGGTGTTGCGGCTGATCACTGAGCAGGCGGACGAACTCGCTGCGCGGGTCGGTGCGCCCGTGCGGCTGCTCGGAGTAGCGGTGCGGCGCCCGCGGCGGCATCGTGACGTACCCGCCGACTTGCTCACCACTGACGCCGCCGAGCTGGTAGGCCGCGACGGCGTAGACGTCGTGATCGAGGTCATCGGAGGCATTGAACCGGCGCGGTCCTTGCTGCTCGACGCATTGCGTGGCGGCCGGGGCGTGGTGACGGCCAACAAGGCACTGCTCGCTGAGTGCGGACCCGAGTTGTACGGCGCAGCCGACGCCGCTGGCGGCGACCTGTATTTCGAGGCTGCCGTGGCCGGGGCGATCCCGCTGCTGCGACCCCTGCGCGAGTCGCTGGCCGGGGACCGGATCACTCGGGTCACCGGCATCGTCAACGGCACCACCAATTTCATCTTGTCCGCGATGGACTCCTCCGGCGCTGGCTACGCCGAGACCCTCGAGGAGGCCAGCAGGCTGGGCTACGCCGAGGCCGACCCGACCGCCGACGTGGACGGCTACGATGCTGCGGCCAAGGCGGCGATTCTCGCCTCACTTGCCTTCCACACGCGCGTGACCAACGCTGACGTGTACCGAGAAGGTATCGCGGACGTGTCGGCCGGGGACGTGATCGCGGCCCGCCAGCTGGGCCGCACGGTCAAGTTGCTGGCCATCTGCGAGCGGGTGACCGACGGCTCCGGCGCCGAGTCGGTCTCGGCTCGGGTGTACCCGGCGATGATCCCGCGCTCGCACCCGCTGGCCTCGGTCGGTGGTGCCTTCAATGCGGTGTTCGTCGAGGCCGATGCGGCAGGCGCGTTGATGTTCTACGGCCAGGGCGCCGGTGGTGCACCCACCGCGAGCGCGGTACTCGGGGATCTGGTCGCCGTTGCTCGCAACCGGGTAGCGGGCGGCTACGGGCCGCGCGAATCCGCCTATGCTGATCTACCGATCCGGCCGATGGAGGACACCCCGACCAGCTACCACATCAGTCTCGAGGTTGCCGACCGTCCCGGTGTGCTGGCGCAAGTGGCCCAGATCTTCGCCGAACACGAAGTGTCCATCATGGTGGTGCGCCAGACTGGTCGTAGTGCCGACGACGTACCGGCCGGGGCCAACCTGGTCATCGTGACGCATGCGGCGCCGGATGCAGCGCTGCGCTCTACTGTGGACAAGCTTGCCGGCCTGGACGTGGTCCGTGATGTGGTCAGCGTGATGCGGGTGGAGGGCGACGTGACGTGAAGCTGCAGCTGGGAGCGCCTCGTTCCTGGCCGGGAGTGATCGAGGCCTACCCGGACCGGATCCGTACCTCGCCGGGTTGCCGGGTGATCACCCTGCAGGAGGGTGGCACCCCGCTGGTCCCCGCACCGACGCTGTCGGCCCGCACTGGTTGCGAAGTGCTGCTCAAGGTTGAAGGCGCTAACCCAACGGGCTCGTTCAAAGACCGCGGAATGACCATGGCAGTGACCGAGGCGCTGGCTCGCGGCGCGCAAGCGGTGTTGTGCGCCTCCACCGGAAATACCGCCGCATCAGCTGCCGCCTATGCAGCCCGTGCCGGGATCCCCAGCGCAGTCCTGGTTCCGCGCGGCAAGATCGCGCTGGGCAAGCTGGCGCAGGCCACCGCCTACGGTGCCCAAATCTTGGCGGTGGACGGCAACTTCGACGACTGTTTGGAGCTGGCCCGCAAGACCGCCGCCGATTACCCGGTCACTGCGCTGGTGAACTCGGTGAACCCGGTGCGGTTACAGGGCCAGAAGAGCGCTGCTTTCGAGATCTGCGATGCGCTTGGGCGGGCGCCGGATGTGCACTGCCTGCCGGTCGGCAATGCGGGCAATATCACCGCGTACTGGCTGGGCTACACCGAGTACCACGCCGATGGGGTGGTGTCCGGCCAGCCGCGGATGTTCGGCTTCCAGGCCGCCGGTGCCGCGCCGTTGGTGCATGGGGCGCCGGTGCGCAACCCCGACACCATTGCCACCGCCATCCGGGTGGGCAGCCCGGCGTCCTGGGACGGGGCGATGCGAGCCCGCGAGGAGTCGGGTGGGCTGTTCGAGGCGATCACCGACGAGCAGATTCTCGCCTCCTATCACTTGCTGGCCAGCCAGGAAGGGGTGTTCGTCGAACCTGCCTCGGCTACCGCGGTGGCCGGTTTGCTGCGCGTCGCCGCAGACGGGCGGCTTCCCCGCGAGTCCCTGGTGGTCTGCACGGTCACCGGACACGGTCTGAAAGATCCTGACACCGCGTTGCAGGGGATACCCACCCCTCATCCCATTCCTGTTGATCCCAGCGCCGTCGCCACCGCCCTGTCCCTTGCCTAGCGCCGCCGAGTGGGTGCGGATTCTCCGGATCCTTACCCCGACATGAAGGTATACCGGGGTAAACATGGCCTTCATCTGCCCGGTATGTCTGGATGTTGGCAGGGGGGCGGTGTGTGATGGGTGGTGCGGTCCGGGTGCGGGTGCCCGCGTCGACGGCGAATCTGGGGCCGGGATTTGATGCGCTGGGGTTGGCGTTGGAGCTGTACGACGAGGTCGAGGTGGCGACAGCGGCGGCCGGATTGCACGTCGAGGTTCACGGTGAAGGTGCCGGGCACGTACCCACTGATCAGAAAAATCTGGTGGTTCGGGCGCTGCTGGCCGCGTGTGGGCAGTGCGGGCATCGGCCCGCCGGGTTGGTGCTGCGCTGCCGCAATCGCATCCCGCACTCTCGGGGCCTAGGCTCGTCAGCTGCTGCGGCTGTCGCCGGGGTGCTGGCCGGCTATGCCCTTGCGGGAATGGAACCAGCCGAGGCGGCGTTGCAGATAGCGGCTGGGTTTGATGGCCATGCTGACAATGCTGCGGCCAGCCTACTGGGTGGCCTGGTGATCTCTTGGAAAGAGGAGACGTCTTTCCGGGCCACGCGCCTGGAACCACATCCGGATCTGATGCCTGTACTGCTGGTGCCAGAGCAGACCTCGGCGACCGAGGCTACCCGCGGATTGCTGCCCGCCGAGGTGCCGCACGCTGATGCCGCTTTCACCGCGGGTCGCGCTGCGCTGCTCGTTCATGCGTTAACCGCTGATCCGAGACTGCTGCGGGTCGCCATGGAAGATCGGCTGCATCAGCCTTACCGGCGCTCGGCGTATCCGGCGACGGGGCGGCTGGTGGACGCGTTGCGCGCGTCCGGGGTCCCCGCTGCGGTATCGGGTGCCGGGCCGACGGTACTTGCGTTGCCGGTCAACGGTGAGCTGCCGGCCCACCTGCCGACAGCCGGTTTCATGCAGTACCGGCTTGCCGTGGCGCGCACCGGTGCGATCGTCGAGCGGGGCACAATTGATCTATGGGGACCCGATGTACGGACCACCTAATCTACGGGGCGGTTGTTGCCCCTATCGCGGTGGACCGATAGGCTCAGAGGAGTTCAGACACCGTGTGCACGGGCGCCGGTGCCGCGTTCGGGGCCCTCTCACCCGAACACTTAATCTCCCGCCCTCCGGTCAACGTAGTAGCGGGAAGGCTGGCACCCAGACCCAGGCCAGGAGTTGAACATGTCCCGTGCCGGTCGGCTTGGCCACCGATGTGGTGGTCGGCCAACCCATCGCATGCGGACCTAGGCGCCGTCGGTACACCGCCGGATGGCGAACAGGCTGGCCTGAGCCGCGTCTCGGGCCGGTTAGGAAGGACCTGCGTGAGCGAAATCAACGTGTTGGGCAGCGATGTTGCTGCTACGGCATCTTCGGGCGAGCACCCGGCCGATCAGGCCGGGACGGCGGGAGCGGCTTCTGACAACGGCACAGCGCCGCGTCGCCGCGGGGGACTGTCCGGAATGGTGATGGCGGAACTCCGCCAACTGGCCAGTCAGCTGGGTGTCCCCGGCATCGCCGGGATGCGCAAGAACGAGCTAATCGCCGCGATCAAAGAGCGCCAGGGCACCGTTCCGGGCCAGCGGCAGGCCGTCGCCGAGCAACTCACACTCGAAGATGCCAACGCGTCGTCGGGTGCCCAGGCAAGGCCCGGGACTGCTAGCCGGACGCAGGACCCGACACCCGCGGTCACGGCAGCTCCTGCTGCCGAGCAGCCGCCCGTTCCAGCAGCCGAGCCGGCTTCCGCCGAGGGATCTCCTGTGACCGAATCTGACCAGATCCCTGCCCAGCAGGACCGGGAACAGCAGGACGGCGATACCGACAGTGCGGACCGCTCACGCAACCGGCGGCGGCGTCCCGTCCGCAACGGTGACGGATCCCGATCCCCGAACGATCAGGTCGCTGCCGATCGGAACCAAACCCAGGCAGACCAGGCCCCCAGTGTGCAGGGCGGTAGCCACCAGAACGGTAGCCAGGTCGCCACGAGTCCGAATGGCTCTCGCGACGCTCGCGACGATGATGATGAGGCCGGCCGGCGGCGCGGGCGACGCTTCCGCGACCGGAACCGTCGCAACCGTGGAGACCGCAGCAGCGACCGCGGCGGCGAACGCCGGGACAGCGGGGAGCTGGAGGTCCGTGAGGACGATGTGCTGCTGCCCGTCGCCGGTATCCTCGATGTGCTGGACAACTACGCGTTCGTGCGTACCTCGGGATACCTGTCCGGGCCGAACGATGTGTACGTATCCCTGTCGCTGGTTCGCAAGTACGGGCTGCGCCGCGGGGACGCGATCACCGGCGCCGTCCGCCAGCCCCGGGAAGGGGAGCAACAGCGGCAGAAGTTCAACCCTCTGGTCCGCGTCGACACCATCAACGGCTTGGATCTCGAGCAGGCCAGGCAGCGCCCGGAGTTCACGAAGCTGACCCCGCTGTATCCCAACGAGCGCCTTCGGCTAGAGACCGAGCAGGGCCAGATGACCACCCGAGTCATCGACCTGATCATGCCGATCGGGAAGGGCCAGCGGGCGCTGATCGTCTCGCCGCCCAAGGCAGGCAAGACGATGATCTTGCAGGCGATCGCCAACGCGATCACCAAGAACAACCCGGAATGCCACCTCATGGTCGTCCTCGTCGACGAGCGGCCCGAGGAAGTCACCGACATGCAGCGCTCGGTGAAGGGTGAGGTCATCGCCTCCACCTTCGACCGCCCGCCGTCGGACCACACCACGATCTCCGAGCTGGCCATCGAACGGGCCAAGCGGCTGGTCGAGATGGGTCATGATGTCGTTGTGTTGCTGGATTCGATCACCCGGCTGGGCCGGGCATACAACCTGGCTGCACCGGCGTCCGGCCGGATCCTGTCCGGTGGTGTGGACTCCACCGCGCTATACCCGCCGAAGCGATTCCTCGGCGCGGCTCGTAACATCGAAGACGGCGGCTCGCTGACCATCTTCGCGACCGCGCTGGTCGAGACCGGGTCGACCATGGACACGGTGATCTTCGAGGAGTTCAAGGGAACCGGCAACGCCGAGCTGAAGCTCGACCGCAAGATCGCTGACAAGCGGATCTTCCCGGCGATCGACATCAACCCCTCCGGCACGCGTAAGGAGGAGTTGCTGCTGTCCCCGGATGAGCTGGCCATCCACCACAAGCTGCGGCGTGTGCTGTCCGGGCTGGAGTCCCAGCAGGCGATCGATCTGGTGCTCGACCGTCTGCGCAAGACCCGGACCAATATCGAGTTTCTGATGCAGGTCTCCAAGTCCGCTGCCGGCAACGGAACCGATTGACAAGACGAGGGGGTCCCCAGCCAGCCGGCGTGTCGCGCTCTCGTGGCCACTGCGTCGTGCCCTGCTGCCCGGGTGACGCGTGACGCCCGTCGCGCAGCTCAACGGTGCTCCAGCCAACCTTGATCAGATCACCGCGCTCGCGTTGATCAATTACGGGCACTACACCACGATGCGGGTCCAGGAGATGCGGGTGCGTGGCCTGTCCCTGCATCTGGACCGGCTGGTGCAGGACTGCCGCCGGCTCTTCGATGCGCAGCTGGATCCCGACCTGGTCCGGCGCCTGGTCCGCCAGGCCGTCGCCGAGGCGCCGCGATCGGTCGTGGTCCGGGTGACGGTGTTCGATCCCGACCTGCCGCTGGCGCAGATCGGCGCGGATGCATTGCCGCACCTGCTCGTCACCACCCGGCCGGTTCCGCATACCGTGCCTCCTGCGCTGCGGTTGCAATCGCGGCGGTACTGCCGGGAACAGCCCACCGTCAAGCACGTGGGACTCTTCGGCTCGTCGCGGCAGCGGCGCCTCGCCCAGCGCAACGGCTTCGACGATGTGCTGTTCACCGACGCGGGCACCACGATCTCCGAAGCGGCCACCTCGAATATCGGTTTCCTCACTGGCGACCGGCTGGTCTGGTCGCAAGCGCCGTGCCTGGCCGGTGTGACCATGAGACTGATCAACCAGGTACTGGGCGGGCAGGCCAGCACGGCACCAGTGACTGTCAGTGAGCTAGCCGGTATGGATGCTGTCGTTGCCACCAGCGCTGTGGTCGGCGTCCGTCCCGTCGCGGCCATCGACGATGTCCGGTTCCTGACCGATCATCCCATGATCGACACCCTGGCCAAGCGATACACCGAGATCACGCCAGAGCTGGTGTAACCGCGGGAACATCCCCGTTCCGCGTGTGGTTTCATCTCACGTTGGGCCATCCGGTACCGATCTGGCACACTGTCACGGCCCACAGTCCGGCTCCGGTTCACCCCGTACGCCACATCTGGGGACCCGGCGGCCATAACGGAAGGACAACCATGAAGCAGGGCATCCACCCGGAGTATGTCCAGACGCAGGTCACCTGCGGCTGTGGCAACTCTTTTGTCACCCATAGCACCAAACGCGACGGCCAGATTCACGTCGAAGTGTGTTCCAATTGCCACCCCTTCTACACAGGCAAGCAGAAGATCCTGGACACCGGTGGCCGTGTCGCGCGGTTCGAGAAGCGCTACGGCAAACGTCAGAAGTAACTAAAAATGCCAGGAATGTGCAGTGGATAGTGCTGCGGTTCAGGCGTTGCTGGATCAGCACGCCGAGCTGGAAGGCAAGCTCGCCGACCCGTCGCTACACGCTGATCCCGACGCGGCGCGCAAGGTGGGCCGCCGTTACGGCGAGTTATCCCGAATCGTGCGGGTCGTCCGGGAACTGGATCAGGCGCGCAACGACATGGCGGTGGCCCGCGAACTGGCAGCCGAGGACCCGGTCTTCGCCACCGAGGCCGAAACCCTCGCCGACCGTATCCCGGTGCTGGAAAGTGAGCTGGCCGAGCTGCTGTTGCCGCGGGACCCCCATGACAACTCCGATGTGGTGTTGGAGATCAAGTCAGGGGAAGGCGGTGCGGAGTCGGCGCTGTTCGCCGCAGATCTGCTGAGGATGTACCTGCGCTATGCCGAGCGGCACGGCTGGCAGGCGCAGGTGCTCGACGCCACCGAATCCGATTTGGGCGGGTACAAGGACGTCACAGTCAGTCTGAGATCGTCGCCGAACCAACCGGGGGTATGGGAACGGTTGAAGTTCGAGGGCGGAGTGCACCGGGTACAACGGGTCCCGGTCACCGAGTCGTCCGGCCGGATCCACACCTCGGCAGCGGGAGTGCTGGTCTACCCCGAGCCGGACGACGTGGAGATCGAGCTGGATGAGAAGGATCTGCGCATCGACGTCTACCGTTCTTCCGGCCCGGGTGGGCAGAGCGTGAACACCACTGACTCCGCGGTGCGCATCACGCACCTGCCCACTGGCATCGTGGTGTCCTGCCAGAACGAGAAATCGCAGATCCAGAACCGGATCCGGGCCACCGAGGTGTTGCGGGCCCGGCTCCAGGCACTGGCCGAGGAGAAGGCCCAGCAGGAGGCTTCCGAGCAGCGCCGGTCACAGGTACGCACGGTGGACCGGTCCGAACGCGTCCGCACCTACAACTTTCCGGAAAACCGGATCTCCGACCACCGGGTCAACTACAAGGCCTACAACCTCGACGCGGTGCTCGACGGGGATCTCGACGGAGTACTGGACGCGCTGGTCAAGGCTGACCGTGAGCTGCGCTTGCGAGGGTCATGAGCAGGCAGCCACTACGGCTAGCGGTCCTGGAGGCGGAGCGGATCCTCACCGACGCTGGCGTGGCGTCCCCTCGAGTCGACGCTGAGCTGCTCGCTGCACATGTGGTCGGTGTGCCGCGGGGACGGTTGCCGATGGTTCCCCTGGTCGACCCACCGGTCGTCGACGCGCTGCGCACGCTGGTGTACCAGCGTGCGCAGCGCGTGCCGTTGCAGCACCTCACCGGTACCGCGGCTTTGGGCGCCGTCGAAGTCGCCGTTGGTCCGGGAGTGTTCATCCCGCGTCCAGAAACCGAGGCCATGCTGGCCTGGGGGCTGGCGGTGCTGGAAGGCGTCGCGGAGCCATTGGTGGTCGATCTGTGTACCGGATCCGGTGCGCTGGCCCTCGCCGTAGCGCACGCCAGACCCGATGCGCAGGTCCATGCTGTCGAGCGTGATCCCGTAGCGCTGAGCTGGGCGCGGCGCAACGCCGACATGCGCGCCGCTGCCGGCGACACGCCGGTGGCGCTCTACGCAGGTGACGTGGCCGATCCCACGCTGCTGACGGCGCTGGACGGGCTGGCGCACCTGGTGTTGTGCAACCCCCCCTACGTACCGCTCAGCACGTCGCTGCCGCCTGAAGTGGCCCTGCATGATCCGCCTGCCGCGGTCTTCGCCGGTGCCGATGGTCTCGCGGTGATTCCCGATGTGGTGCGCACCGGCACCAGGTTGCTCCGTGAGGGCGGCAGTATCGCCATCGAACACGATGAGTCGCATGCGGTGGCCGTTCCGGCACTGCTCGCCGCACGGCGGGT
>JAJPIR010000350.1 GCA_021324675.1 Actinomycetota bacterium | reverse complement strand
TTCACAGCTCATCGAACGAGTCCCCGGTGCATGCTGGCCTGATGGACGGTATGCGGCTGATCCTGCTGGTGCTGGGCGCGCTGATGGTGACCGCGGTGAGTCGCCGGCTACGCATCCCCGCACCGCTCACGCTAGTCGTCGCAGGATTGGCCATCTCGCAGGTCCCTGGCGTGCCCGATTACCAGCTCGACCCCGACCTGGTGCTCTACGGGGTCTTGCCACCTTTGCTGTACTCCGCCGCGCTGGACAGCTCGGCCATCCAGATCAAGGCGAACATTCGGCCTATCGCGCTGCTCGCCGTCGGCTTGGTGCTGTTCAGCATCGGGTGTGTCGGGCTGGTCGCCTGGTGGCTGGTGCCCGGCCTCCCCTTGCCTTCCGCCCTGGCACTGGCGGCTGTGGTGGCGCCGCCGGACGCGGTAGCCGCGGTGGCCATCGGGCGACGCCTGGGGCTGCCTCGCCGAGTGATGACTCTGCTCACCGGGGAAAGCCTGTTCAACGACGCCACCGCGCTGACCGCGCTGCGCGTTGCGGTAGCCGCCACCGTCGGAACCGGCTTCTCGCTACGGTCCGGATTGGCTGAGTTCGTGCTTACCGCGGTCGGCGGCGTCGTGCTGGGTGCGGTGCTCGGCCGCGTAGTGCACCAGATACGGCTGCGGCTGCGCGACCCCAAGCTGGAAAGCGCTGTGGGCCTGGTGGTGCCGTTCGCCGCCTACGCCCTAGCCGAGCAGGTGCACAGTTCCGGCGTGCTTGCCGTCGTGGTGACCGGGCTCTACCTGGGCCATCACGCCCCGCAGGCCGGCTACGGCACCCGGCTGCTGGACCAGGCGGTGTGGCAGGCCGCGGACACGGTGCTCGAGGCGTTCGTCTTCGCGCTGATCGGCCTGCAACTGCCGGCCGTGATCCGTGGGGTAGGTGCCGTCGGTCCCCTGCTGGTTGCTACTGCTGCGGTGATTGCGACGGTGGTGCTGGCCAGAGTGGTGTGGGTGTTCCCGGCGACGTATCTGCCTCGGATGCTGTGGCCTGGGTTGCGTGCCCGGGATCCTGCGCCGCCGTGGCAGGTTCCCGCGGTGATCTCCTGGGCGGGGATGCGCGGCGTGGTCACCCTGGCCGCAGCGTCAGCCATCCCCAGAGTCACCAACTCCGGCGCCCCGTTCCCGGGCCGATCCGAGATCATCTTCCTGGCGTTTTGCGTCACCGTTGCGACCCTGCTGCTGCACGGCCTCACGTTGCCCTGGGTGATCCGCCGCCTCGGCGTCGAGGGCCGCGAGTCGTACCAGGACACGCTGGCCGAAGCGGATGCCGTCCATGCCGCGACACAAGCCGCCCTGGAACGGCTCGAGACTGCATCGGATGGGGCACCTGACTCGGTAACCGCCCGGTTGCGCAAGCTCGCCGAGCACCGCAGCCACAGTGTCTGGGAGCGGCTCGGGCGTCCACAAACCGAACTGGGTGAGGCTCCCAGCGCCATCTACCGCAGGTTACGGCTGGAGATGCTCGCCGCCGAACGCGAAACGCTGGTCGGGCTCCGCGACGCCGGCCGCATCAACGATGAAGTCTTGTCCCGCATCCTGCACGACCTAGACCTCGAAGAAGCCATGCTCAGCCGCCGCTGACTTTCCGACGAACCCGATTGGACAGTCACGAGAGGCGGTGCAGTGTGATGGTTTGGTCGCGGCCGGGGCCGACTCCGATCGCCGAGATGCGTGCTCCGCAGAGTTCCTCAACCCGCGCCACGTACGCACGTGCGTTGGCCGGCAGTTCGTCGAAGGTGCGGCATCGGGACAGGTCCTCCCACCACCCCGGCATGTCCTCGTAGACGGGAACCGCGTGGTGGACGTCGGTCTGGGTCATCGGCATCTCATCGGTGCGCCGACCGTTGACCTTGTAGGCGACACAGACCGGCACGACGTCCAGACCAGACAGCACGTCAAGCTTGGTCAGGAAGAAATCCGTGATCCCGTTCACCCGCGCCGCATAACGCCCGATTACCGCGTCGAACCAGCCAACGCGCCGGGCTCGCCCGGTGGTCACCCCGACCTCTCCGCCGGCTTTGCGCAACCGCTCGCCCATGGCGTCGTGCAACTCCGTGGGGAACGGGCCGGAGCCGACCCGCGTGGTGTAGGCCTTGAGGATCCCTACCACTGCGCTGATCTTTGTCGGTCCGATACCCGCACCGGCGCAGGCACCGCCGGCGGTCGGGTTGGACGAGGTGACAAACGGATAAGTGCCGTGGTCGACGTCCAGCAGCGTGCCCTGGCTGCCCTCCAGCAGGACCGTCTCGCCACGCCGCAATGCCTCATCGAGCAGCAGCCTGGTGTCGGCGATCCGGTGCGCGAAGCGGGCGCCTTGCTCCAGCACGGTGTCCACCACATGCTCAGCGTCGAGCGCCCGCCTGTTGTAGACCTTGACGAGAACCTGGTTTTTGAATTCGAGTGCCGCCTCGACTTTCTGCCGCAGGATCTTTTCGTCCAGCAGGTCCTGGACGCGTACTCCCACCCGGGCCACCTTGTCCTGGTAGGCCGGCCCGATGCCGCGTCCAGTCGTGCCGATCTTCGATTTGCCCAGGTACCGCTCAGTGACCCGGTCGATCTCCACGTGGTAGGGCATGATCAGATGGGCATCGGCGGAGATCAGCAGCCGCTCGGTATCCACGCTGCGTGCTTGCAAGGTGGCCAGCTCGTCGAGCAGCACACCGGGGTCCACCACCACACCATTGCCGATGACATTGGTGACACCCGGGGTCAGGATCCCTGATGGGATGAGGTGCAGCGCGAAGTCCTGCCCGTCGGGAAGCACCACCGTGTGGCCCGCGTTGTTACCCCCTTGGTAGCGCACCACCCATTCGACCCGCTCCCCGAGCAGGTCGGTGGCCTTGCCTTTGCCCTCGTCGCCCCATTGGGCGCCGATCAACACGATCGTCGGCATGTGGTACTCCACTGGGGTTGGTTAGTGGGGCGAGCCGAGGCGAGCGTAGACCTTCCAGGGGCCGATGTGGTTGAGGCTGTAGTGCTGACCTGCGGGTCTGTCCGCTGGCCCGGGTCTGGGCCAGTCACCGCATTGCCGGCCCGCCCTGGCCGCGAGGATCTTGACTCAGTGCTGGCTGATCTGGCTGGTCGACGTCTAGTGGTCTGCGGCACCGACGCCGATCTGGCCGCGGTGCTGCTGCGGTTGCTGCGCACGGATGCCTTGGGGGCAGTGCCGGTGGGCTTCGTGCCCATGGATGCCTCGTCGGTGGTGGCGCGGCTCTGGGGCCTGCCCACCACCCCCGCGGCTGCAGCCTCAGTCGCCTGCTGCGGCGAGCCGGATCATGTTCCCCTGCTGCGCGACGATGCAGGTGGCGTGCTGGTCGGGCGCGGTGTGGTGGCGCCGGTAGATGGGGTGGCCTACTGCGACGACGAAGTCGTGCTGCGCGGGCACGCCTCCCGGCTAGAGGTCACGCCGGACCGCGAGTTCGGGCTCGTGGTGCGGGTCGTGCGCCGCGGGCTACCCGGGCGGCGGGTTCGGCATGCCGCGGGGCGGGCCGTGCAGCTGGGGTGCCGGCCGACCGGAGTATGGCGCGACGGTGTCGCCGCGCGCACGACAGACCGCTGGACCTGGTACCGCCACACCGAGGACTGGCACTTGATCCGCGCTCCCCACTAGCCACGTGTGTCGCGCCCTGGCGCCCGGTGTGTCGCTCCCTCATGCCGGGCGTGTCGCGCCCTGCTGCCTGGTGTGTCGCGCCCTGGCGCCCGGTGCGTCGCTCCTAGATGCTCATCTGTGAGCTGCGGATCACTCTAGGCCCAGAACCTCGGCCGCGACTGGATCGCATTCATCCAGGAATCCCCGGCAACGCAGAGCCTCGGGATCCTCGCCGATCTCGGCCGCCGCGCGCGCCAACGCAGCTAGCGCCCGCAAAAAGCCCCGGTTGGGCCCGTGCGACCAGGGCACCGGTCCGTGGCCCTTCCAACCGGTACGGCGAAGCTGGTCCAGACCGCGGTGGTAACCCGTGCGGGCGAAGGCGTAGCCGGCCACGGCGTCGCCCTCATCGAGAGCCCGTTCAGCAAGCGCTGCCCACGCGGCGGAGAAGTCCGGATGCGTCGCAGCCACCGTTGCCGGATCGTTCGCCGTTGCCAGAGCCGCCTCGGCCTCGGGTTGCTCAGGCAGCAACGTCGGGTTGGGTTCCAGCAAGTTGCCGTGCACGTTCATCGCTCCATCCTGCCGTTCGTGGTATCCGAAGAACACGTCCGTCGGCGGTCGGTGTTAGTAGCCGTTGACTGCATCGGCGAAGCGGGTTGGTAGCTCTTGAAGAGCCCCTAACCTGTAAGCGTGCGACCAGCAGACCGGAGGTCTTCACAGGCCTGCACCACCCGGGTGGCCATCGACTGCTCGGCCAACTTCAGATAAGACCGCGGATCGTAGGCCTTCTTATTGCCGACCTCGCCGTCGACTTTCAGCACCCCGTCGTAATTTTTGAACATGTGCGCGGCCACCGGGCGGGTAAAAGCGTATTGCGTGTCGGTGTCCACATTCATCTTGACGACCCCGTAGGACAGCGCCTGGTGAATCTCGGCCAGATTCGAACCGGATCCACCATGGAACACGAGGTCTAGCGGCTTAGTACCGGCTGGCAGGCCCAGCTTCTGTGCAGCCACTTCCTGGCCCATTTGCAGGATCTCCGGGCGTAACTGCACATTGCCCGGTTTGTAAACGCCGTGCACATTGCCGAAAGTGGCAGCGAGTAGGTAGCGTCCGTGCTCCCCAGTACCAAGAGCGTCAACGGTACGCTCGAAGTCTTCGGCCGTGGTGTAGAGCTTTTCGTTGATCTCATGCGAGACCCCGTCCTCCTCACCGCCGACGACGCCGATCTCCACCTCCAGGACGATCTTCGCCTTAACGCACACAGCAAGTAGCTCGCCGGCGATAGCCAGATTGCGCTGCAACTCGATGGCAGAGCCGTCCCACATATGCGACTGGAACAGTGGATTTTCCCCCCGGGCCACCCGCTCCTGCGAGATCGCGATCAACGGGCGGACGAAGCTGTCCAGCTTGGCCTCCGGGCAGTGGTCGGTGTGCAGCACGATATTCACCGGGTACTTGGCGGCCACCACTCGCGCGAATTCGGCCATCGCTACCGCACCGGTGACCATGTCCTTGACCTTGCTGCCAGAGGCGAACTCCGCCCCGCCCGTGGACAGCTGCACGATGCCATCGCTGGACGCCTCAGCGAACCCGCGCAGTGCGGCGTTGAGGGTCTCTGACGAGGTCACATTGATCGCCGGGTAGGCGAACTCGTTGGCCTTCGCCCGATCCAGCATCTCGCTGTAGACCTCGGGCGTCGCGATGGGCATGAGGATGTCCTCCGTACATGTCAGGTATGGAGCATGATGGCCAGTGGGAGCGGTCAGTCAGTAGGCCGGCTGAGCCGACGATCACAGCGCAGTATCGCCTACCGCGGGCACAGACGCGATCGGATGGGTGCGAGCGGGCCACAGTACGTTTCCGGCGTGGACGGCGACGAACCACGGGAGCGCATGACTGTGCAGCACTCGGTTGAAATGACCCTCGGCCACCTGCGGGCGCTGGATGCACCACCCGCCCCGGATCCAGACAGCTCCCACGACAGGGCACTGACGCTCGAGGACCTCTACCGCCAGCACCGGATGCGGCTGGTGCGCCTGGCCGTGCTCCTGGTCGACGAAGCCGGCACGGCTGAAGACGTCGTGCAGGAGGCCTTTACCGGGCTACACCGGCACTGGGCAGGGCTGCGCGACGAGACCGCCGCGTTGGGCTACCTGCGCACTGCGGTGGTCAACGGCTCGCGCTCAGTGTTACGCCGCCGCAAAACCGCTCGCGGCTACGTTCCTCCGCATCAGGCCAATGCGCGCTCGGCGGAGTCGCTGGCGATGCTGACCACGGAGCATCAGGCCGTGGTGACCGCGCTGGGCCAGCTGCCGCCGCGCCAACGCGAAGTACTCGTGCTGCGCTACTACGGAGGAATGAGCGAGGCAGAGATTGCCACGGCCACCGGAGTCAGCCGCGGCACCGTCAAGTCCAGTGCGAGCCGCGCGCTGGACGCTCTCCAGCGATTGCTGGAAAGCTCCTGAGGCCATAACGGTGGTACCGCGCCGACTTCCACCCATCGGATCGCTGTAGTGACTGGCGACCCGGTGGGGCGGAAGTTGTCCGCAGCATTGCGCGCCCAGGCGTCCGGACTGGACGCGAGCCCACCGCGGGAGTCCGCGCCCGATCGTCCACCCGGCGCTGCGCACGCCCCGCCGAGACTGCCAGCCTGGGCGGTGCTCGCGCTGGCGGTGTTGCTGGGCGCAATGGCAGGAGCGCTAGCTGCTGTGATCAGCATCTGGTGACCGGCGACCTGGCGTTTGGGTGCATCGGCGCCACGCCCGGATCGCCCGCTACCGTGGCACCGTGATGCTGCGCCACATCGGCATACCGCTGGCCCTCGGCCCGTCCTGGCTCGATCCTGAGCATTTGCTGCGGATGCTTGGTCCGTACGTGGTCCTGGGACTGTGCCTGATCATCTTCGCCGAGTGCGGCCTGCTGATCGGGTTTTTCCTGCCCGGCGACTCGCTGCTGTTCACCGCTGGTCTGTTCGTTGCCAGTGGGCTGATCGGCGCGCCAATCTGGCTGATCTGCCTGCTACTCACGGTATGTGCCGTGGCGGGCAACGTGGTCGGCTACTACCTGGGTTACAAGGCCGGGCCCGCGCTGTTCGACCGGCCCGATTCCCGACTGTTCAGACGCGAGCATGTAGACAAGACGCACGCGTTCTTCGAAAAATACGGCGCTCGGGCGATCTTGCTGGGCCGCTTCGTGCCTATCGTGCGGACGTTCATCACAGCGGTCGCCGGGGTGGGCCGCATGGACCCCCGCAAGTACTTCACGTATTCGATTATTGGTGGGGTCGCCTGGGCCGCCGGAGTGACACTGCTGGGTTACTGGCTGGGCGCCATCACGTTCGTCAGGGACCATGTGGAAATGATCCTGGTCGGCATTGTGGTGCTGTCGATCATCCCGATCGTCGTGGAGGGGGCCCGCGCCCGCGGGATCAGCCGCACAGTCCCGCAGAACCCGGGTGCGGGTGTCCCGCAGAACCCGGGTGCGGGTGTCCCG
>JAJPIR010000227.1 GCA_021324675.1 Actinomycetota bacterium | reverse complement strand
CGGCACGACCCGTACGACTCAGGGGTGGGAATGATGGCGACCGACTACGACGCTCCCCGGCGGAGCGAGGCGGATGAGCTTGTTGAGGACTCGCTGGATGAGCTGAAGGCGAGGCGAAACGAGGCGCAGTCGGGTTCAGTCGACGTCGACGAGTCGGAGTCCGCAGAGAACTTCGAGCTGCCCGGCGCTGATCTGTCCGGCGAGGAGCTCATCGTCCGCGTGCTGCCCAAGCAGGCCGATGAGTTCACTTGCTCAAGCTGTTTTCTGGTCCATCACCGCAGCCGCTTGGCTGAACAACGCAACGGGCGGATGGTATGCCGGGACTGCGCGGCGTGAGTCGCTAACCCGATGCGGCTGAAGGTTACCGGCCGGGGGAGCGCGGCTCGGGTCTGTCGCCGGTGCTGTCATGGGGCAGCTCGTCGGTGTGGCCTCGCAGCAACGCGGCCAGCTTGTCCGCTTGCCGGACGCTGAAGATCCAGTAAGGGGTGGGGTCCGTTGGATCGGTGACGGGGACCCGCACCACCGGTCCGACCCACCCGGCATGGAGCAGGAACGCTGCTGGGTCCAGCTCCGGCCCCAGCGCGCGCCGCTTCGCGTCCGAGTAGATCACCTCGGGCTGTCCCAGGTCGCGCACCCCGATGTGGGCCGGGCCCACGCGTAGCTCACCTCCGCGCAGCGTGACACGATGCCGCCCCATAAACGTGAGCACAACGGCGACTAGCGGCACCATCAGCAGGTACGGCAGCCAGGCACGGACCCCCGGGTAGCCCATGTGCACCTCGGCTGCCAGCAAGACGGCCACCCCCAGGCCCAACGGCCACCACCACCACGGCACAGCCAGGCGCTCGTCGAACGCCGGTTCGGTGTCGGCTTGGCGCCGGTCGAGGGGATGGTGGTCGACCACCCGACCGAGGGTAGTCTCGCCGCCCGTGTGCCCCGAGCGAATGGACCCGGCAGGGGTCGACGCCGTGACTCTTGAAGTCCTGCTGACCCGGCTCGATCCTGAGGTGCCGGTACCCGGCTACGCCTACCCGGGCGACGCCGGGGCCGATCTGGTCACCACGCAGGATCTGGTACTCGAGCCAGGGCAGCGCGCCGTGGTGGGGACCGGCATCGCCATCGCGCTGCCCGTAGGTTATGCGGCGTTCGTGCATCCCCGTTCTGGCTTGGCTGCGCAGTCCGGGTTAGGCATCGTCAACGCGCCAGGCACGATCGACGCTAGCTACCGCGGCGAGATACGGGTGTGCCTCATCAACCATGATCCTCGCCAGCCCGTGGTGCTGAAGCGGCTGGATCGGATCGCGCAATTGGTGGTGCAACGGGTCGAATGCGTCGGGTTCCGCGAAATGATGGCGCTACCCGCGGCGCCACGGGCAGCGCGCGGCTACGGCTCTACGGGCGTCACCGTGCTCGGGACAGGCCACAGGTTCGCGGTCACCACCCAGCGGGGCGCGCCCACCTCGCAGGAAGGATGTTGAGCAGTGTTCGGACGTCGGCATCGGGCCCAGGCAAGGGCCCAGTCAGAGGCCCAGCCACAGCGCCACGACGAGGAAACTGAGCTGGCAGAGGAGGTTCTCGACCCGGAAACCGATGGTGCCGTCCCGAGGACCAGCACGTTCGGGCCCTACGACGCCGACGCGCAGCCCGATGACAGGTTGGCCAGGCTCGACCTTGGCTCGCTGCTGCTGCCCGTGCCCGAGGGTGCACAGCTCCAGATCGAGGTGGAGCCCTCAGGACCGATCCGAGCGGTACATCTGACCACCGAACTCGGCCAGATCACGCTGAGCGCGTTCGCCGCCCCGCGCAGCGGTGGATTGTGGCGCGAGGTGGTCCCGGAACTGGTAACCAAGCTACGAGCAGATGGTGCGCAGGTCGGGAAAGCAGCAGGCGAGTGGGGAGACGAGGTCGAGGCCGTCACCGAGCATGGGGTGATGCGGTTTCTGGCCGTAGACGGGCCTCGGTGGATGCTGCGCGGGGTCGCCGCCGGGCCCGCCGATCGCGCACAGGCTCGGACCCAGCTACTGCGTGATGTCGTCCGGCAGACCGTCGTGGTGCGCGGCGGCGAACCGCTGCCGGTGCGCAGCCCGTTGCCGCTACAGCTGCCCGGTGCGCTGGGTGAGCAACTGCGGCAGGCCACCGCCGAACTGGTCAACGCCGCCGCGGAGGGCGGTAGCACGAGCGGGTGAGGGCGCCGCCGCTGCGGAAGCTGACTCCACCGTTGGGCGACATCGGGCTTTGCCTACGCGGGAATCGTTGCGTCTCGGGTTACCCTGACGTCAAAGCGGGTCTGTCGGAACCCGCGATCGCGCCTGGCGGTGTTTGACATGAGCGATGCGGCTCCCCGCTATTGGCGGCGGCTGGTCCGCCATCTCACTAGTGACACGTCCGAACTGGACGCTGAAGACCTGTCACGCCGGGTTGAGCAGTCGGGCGCGCGGCGTGCCAGCGACTGCAGCTGTGGTCAGGCCGTCACCGTTCTGGGACGTCTACGCAGCGTGGAGCATTGTCCCCGGCTGGCCGCGGCCACTTTGGAGGCCGAGCTGTTCGACGGCTCCGAGGCGATTACCCTGGTGTGGCTCGGACGGCGGCGGATCCCTGGCATCGAACCCGGCCGCACGGTCAAGGCGTCGGGTCGGATCGCCGTCCGGGATGGCCGCAAGGTGCTGTACAACCCCTACTACGAGCTGCAGCGGAGTTCATGACTGACCCCTCTCCGGAGCAGGTGACTACGGCGGATTCCCCGCGCGCCTCGCAGCGCACGCCCACCCTGCTCGAACAACTCGGTGGCATCGGCGGCTTAGTCGCGTCTGTGATTCCGGTGGTGGTGTTCGTCGCGGTGAACCCGTTCGTCGGGCTGGTGCCGGCGATCTGGGCCGCGCTGGGCGTCGCGATCGCGCTCGGAGTGTGGCGGCTGATCCGGCGGGAGCCCGTGCAGCCAGCCGTATCGGGCATTCTTGGAGTGGCGCTCTGCGCCTTCATCGCCTACCGCACCGGTGAGGCACGGGGTTTTTTCCTCTACGGCATCTGGTACAGCCTTGTTGCCGGTGTGGCGCTGATGGTCTCGGTAGTGGTGCGCCGCCCGCTGGTGGGTGTGCTGTGGTCGGTGCTCAATGGATCCGGTTTCTCCTGGCTCACCAACCGCCGGGCCAAGCTCGGGTTCGACGTGGCGACCGCGGTGTGGGCGGTGTTCCTCCTGGCGCGTTTTGTCGTGCAGCGTTACCTGTACGACCTGCAGCAGACGGAATGGCTTGGCGTGGCCCGGCTCGCGATGGGATTGCCCTTGACTGCGCTTGCCGCCCTGGTCACTATCTGGGCGATCCGTCGCGCCGTGCGGGTGGCAGGTTAGGACTGCCGAGCGTCTAGCGCTGCGCGCACGTCTGGCTCAACTTCTGCCGAGGCGACGAACAGCAGTTCGTCGCCACCTTCGAGAGAATCATCGCCCTGCGGAACGATCACCCGGCCGCCTCTGAGAATGGTGACCAACGCGGCGTCGGTGGGCAGCCTCAGCTGCCGTACCGGTCGCCCAGCTAGCGGGGTGTCCGCGGGCAGCGTGACTTCAACGAGATTGGCCTGCCCCTGACGCAGGGTCATCAGCCGTACCAGGTCGCCGACAAAGGCTGCTTCTTCGACCATCGCGGCGAGCACGCGCGGTGTCGACACCGCCACGTCCACGCCCCACGCCTCGGTAAACAGCCACTCGTTTCGCGGGTCGTTGACTCGAGCCACCACCCGACGCACCGCGAATTCCGTTTTTGCCAGCAGCGAGACCACCAAGTTGACCTTGTCGTCCCCGGTGGCCGCGATCACTACGTCCGAGGCTTCTAGCCCAGCTTCTTCGAGCGACGCCAGCTCGCAGGCGTCGGCGAGGACCCACTCGGCGCCCTCGACGACGTGTGGATCAAGCTGCTTGGGATCACGTTCGATGAGCATGACCTGGTGGCCGAAGTCGAGCAGCTCGGCCGCGATGGATCGGCCGACCGCGCCGGCTCCGGCGATGGTTACCCGCATGGCGGCTCCCGGGTCGATAAGGCAAGGGGCTCATTCGTGGGGGGGCGCAATGGACACAGCAGTGGTGACATCGGTGACGGTGCCGGATACCGCTGCGGCGTACACCTGGTCGTCAGCCTGCACCACGGTGTTGTGATCAGGCAGGATTCCGTTACCGAAGCGGACAATGAACGCGATCCGGGCGCCGCTGTGTTCTTCCAGTTCGCCGACGGTGCGACCGGCCCATCCCTCGTGCAGCGGCAGCTGCAGCACTGCGACCGTGCCAGACGGGTCACGCCATGCCGAGGCCACCCCGTCCGGCAGCAGCATCCGCAGCAAGCGGTCCGTGGTCCAGGGCACCGTGGCCACGGTGGGGATGCCAAGCCGTTCGTACACCGCGGCTCGTTTGGCGTCGTAGATCCTGGCGACGACGTGCGCCACGCCGAATGTCTCGCGGGCGACCCGGGCAGAGATGATGTTCGAGTTGTCACCGTTGGAGACAGCGGCGAACGCCTCGGCGCGCTCGATGCCGGCCTCGGTGAGCACTTGCCGGTTGAAGCCGCTGCCGCGAACCTGTTGACCATGGAACTCGGCGCCGAGTCTGCGGAAAGACTCCGGGTTCTGGTCGATCACCGATACGTCGTGGCCGATGCGTTCCAGTGCCAGCGCGAGACCAGCACCTACCCGGCCACAACCCATGATCACGACATGCACGCGGTCACTCCTGGTCGGGGTTGTCAGGCCTGCCGGGGATTTGCTTGCAAACCGTAGCGTCGATGCGGGCGTTGTGCGCGCCGGGCTGCCAGCCGGCCGTACGCTTTCTGGGTGTCGAAGCTCGCGACTGCGGTGAAACGGATTCTCGTCGGCAGGCCGTTTCGCAGCGAACGGCTCAGTCACACCTTGTTGCCCAAGCGCATCGCGCTGCCGGTCTTCGCTTCGGACGCGTTGTCGTCGGTTGCCTATGCGCCTGAGCAGCTATTCCTCATCCTTTCGGTGGCTGGGATTTCGGCCTACGCCTTGGCGCCATGGGTCGGCCTGGCCGTGTCCGTGGTGATGCTGGTCGTGGTCACCAGCTACCGGCAGAACGTAAAGGCGTATCCCTCCGGTGGCGGCGACTACGAGGTCGCCACGGTGAACCTGGGACGCACCGCGGGGCTGGTGGTGGCCAGCGCCCTGCTAGTCGACTATGTCCTCACGGTCGCAGTGTCGATTTCCTCGGCGGCGTCAAATATCGGCTCGGCGCTGCCTTTCGTCGCCACCCACAAGGTTGCCTTCGCGGTGGCCGCGATCCTGGTGCTGACGGCGACCAACTTGCGTGGTATCCGGGAGTCTGGGACGGCCTTCGCCATTCCCACCTACGCGTTCATGGTGGGGATCGTCGGGATGCTCGGCTGGGGGTTTTTCCGGGTATTACTGCTCGGGGACCAGCTGCACGCTGAGTCCGCTGGGTTCGGATTACGCGCTGAGGGCAACCAGCTCGTCGGTCTCGCACTGTTGTTTCTGGTTCTGCGAGCGTTCTCGTCCGGCTGCGCCGCCCTCACCGGTGTAGAGGCGATCAGCAATGGCGTACCGGCATTCCGCAAGCCGAAGTCCCGTAATGCGGCAACGACGCTGCTACTGCTGGGCACCATCTCGGTCAGCATGCTGATGGGACTCATCACCCTGGCCCGGCTTACCGGGGTGAAGATGGCCGAGGATGTGCCACAGCAGCTGATCGGCGCACCACATGGATACGAGCAGAAGACGTTGATCGCGCAGCTCGCCCGGGCGGTCTTTGACGGTTTTCCCGTGGCGTTCTACTTCATCACCGCGGTGACGGCACTGATTTTGGTGCTGGCGGCGAATACTGCGTTCAATGGTTTCCCGGTACTGGGTTCTATCTTGGCGCAAGACCGGTACTTGCCCCGCCAGCTGCACACCCGTGGCGACCGGTTGGCCTTTTCCAACGGCATCATCTTCCTCGCCAGCGCGGCGACCATCCTGGTGATCTCGTTCGGAGCCGAAGTGAACCGGCTCATCCAGCTTTACATCGTCGGGGTGTTCGTCTCGTTCACCTTGAGCCAGACCGGCATGGTGCGGCACTGGAACCGGCTGCTGGCTCAGAAGCCCGACCGGGCGGAGCGCATCCGGATGCGCCGCTCCCAGGCGATCAACGTCCTTGGATTGGTCATGACCGGCTCCGTGCTGGTGGTGGTACTGCTCACCAAATTCACCGAGGGCGCCTGGATTGCGATCACAGCCATGGTAGCGATCTTCGCGCTGATGCGGGCGATCCGCAGGCACTACGACCGGGTGTCCGCCGAACTGATGCCCCGGGAGACCGACGCGGTATTGCCGTCGCGTAACCACGCGATTGTGCTGGTGTCCACCGTGCACCTGCCGACCCTGCGGGCACTGGCCTACGCTCGCGCCACGCGCCCGGACGTGCTCGAAGCGGTGACCGTCAATGTCGATGACGCCAGCACCCGGGACCTGGTTGCGCAATGGGAGGCACACGAGATCCCGGTCCCGCTCAAGGTGGTGGAGTCGCCGTACCGGGAGATCACCAAGCCGGTGGTCGACTACGTCAAGCGAGCCCGCTCCGACAACCCGCGCAGCGTCGTCACAGTGTTCATCCCGGAGTACGTCGTGGGCCACTGGTGGGAACAGATCCTGCATAACCAGAGCGCGTTGCGGATCAAAGCCCGCCTGCTGTTCGAGCCGGGGGTGATGGTGACCAGCGTGCCCTGGCAGCTGCGCTCTTCTGTGCGGCTGGTACAGCGCGAGCAACTGGCCCCGGGCGCGGTGCGCTGGGGCATGCACACCGGTCCCGCCGGCACGGCCGGCAGCCGCAGCGCGGCCGATGGTGGGTCTGCCAGCGGTGCCCCGGCGGTCACCCCGCAGCAGCGGTCGGTGGATCGGCCATGACAGGTGCCGGCAGCGAGTTGGAGCTGATCGTCGGGCCAGTGGGCCATGGAGGGTTCTGCGTCGCCCGCCACGAGGGCCGGGTGGTGTTCGTCCGGCACGCTCTGCCCGGGGAGCGGGTCCGGGCGGTGGTGACTGAAGACCGGGGCGGGTCCTACTGCCGGGCCGATGCGGTAGCGGTGCTGGACCACGCGGCGGCCCGGGTGGTGCCGCCGTGCCCGATGTCCGGTCCTGGTGGCTGCGGTGGCTGTGACTTCCAGCACATCGATCCAGCGGTGCAGCGGCAGCTCAAGGCGCAAGTAGTGACAGAGCAGCTACGCCGGATCGCCGGACTCGACGTTACGGTGACGGTCCAGGAATTACCCGGTGGCCCGCTGGGCTGGCGGACCCGGACCCGGCTGGCAGTGGCTGCAACCGGGCAGGCCGGTTTCCGGGCGCATCGGACCCACACGGTGGTGCCAGTACCGGCGTGCCCACTGGCCGCACCGGGCTCGTTGGAACAGGTGCTTGCCATGCGGTGGCGCCCGGGCACCGAGCTCGAAGTGGTCGCCGATGACGGCGGCCAGGCTCAGATTGCGCAGCTTCGCCCGGGACGGCCGCCCACCCAGGTGCGCGGCAGCGGGCGCCTTGTGCGCTACGCCGCTGACCGCCGCTGGGAGCTGTCCGCGCGCAGTTTCTGGCAGGTGCATCCAGCCGCGGCCGATGCGCTCGCCAGGCTGGTGGGTCAGTGGACGGACGCGCCGCGCGGGGGCACGGCCTGGGATCTCTACGGTGGGGTGGGCTTGTTCGCCTCCGTGCTGGCGGGCCAGGTAGGACCGACCGGTTCGGTGACCGTCGTGGAGAGCTCCCGGCTAGCCGCCGCTGACGGCGCGGCCGCGCTGGAGGACCTACCGCAAGTGACCTTTGTCACAGGCCGGGTGGAGCGGGTCCTGGCCGAGTTACCCGGGCAGCCGGACGTCGTGGTACTCGATCCTCCCCGGTGTGGGGCCGGCCGCCAGGTGGCCGCCGCGGTGACTGCCCGCCGACCTGCTCGTCTGGTCCACCTGGCCTGCGATCCAGCAGCGCTGGCTCGGGACATCGGCGGCTATCTGGAGGGTGGTTACCGGCTACTGGCATTGCATGCACTCGATGCGTTCCCGATGACCCATCACGTCGAATGCGTGGCTGCCCTCGCCCCCTGATGCCGCCGTAGACTGGGCGCCCGGCCCCGTCCGTGAGCCGCTGCCGAGCGTGGGGGGAGACCCGGTGACCCTGTTGGAGTCGGTACGCAGCCCCGCTGACCTCCAGCGTCTGGATGCCGCCTCGGTGACCAGGCTGGCCTCGGAGATCCGCACCTTCCTGGTCCAGCAGGTATCCCGTACCGGAGGTCACCTGGGCCCCAACCTCGGCGCGGTGGAGCTCACCCTCGCGGTGCATCGAGTTTTTGACTCCCCGCGGGATCCGGTGCTGTTCGACACCGGGCACCAAGCGTATGTGCACAAGATCGTCACCGGGCGGGCCGCGGGATTTGACCGGCTGCGCAAGCGAGGTGGCCTGTCCGGCTACCCGTGCCGCGCGGAAAGCGAGCACGACTGGGTGGAGTCCAGCCACGCCTCGGCCGCACTGTCCTACGCCGACGGGCTGGCCAAGGCGTTCGCCTATACCGGGCGGCGTCGGCATGTCGTGGTGGTGGTGGGGGATGGCGCGCTGACCGGCGGAATGTGCTGGGAGGCGCTGAACAACATCGCCGCCGGCAAGAACCGTCCCGTGGTCATCGTGGTGAACGACAACGGCCGCTCCTATTCGCCGACCATCGGCGGCTTCGCCGACCACCTGTCCTCGCTGCGGCTGCAGCCGGGTTACGAGCTCGTGCTGCAAACCGGCAAGCAAGCATTGCAGCGCACCCCGGTGGTAGGTCGAGCGATCTATGCCGGCCTGCACGCGGCCAAGCGCGGGTTGAAGGATGCGCTGGCCCCGCAGGTTCTCTTCGAAGACCTCGGGCTGAAGTATCTGGGCCCAGTCGATGGCCACGATGTGCGCGCCCTGGAGTCCGCGTTGCGCCGGGCCAAGGACTTCGGAGGCCCGGTGATCGTGCACGCGGTGACCCGCAAGGGCAATGGCTACCCCCCGGCGGAAAACGATGCCGCAGAATTGATGCACCAAGTCAAGGTGATGGATCCGGAGACCGGTACACCGATCGCACCCGCCGGCACCTCCTGGACCAGCGTCTTCACCGAAGAATTGATCAAACTGGCCGGTGACCGTCCCGATCTCGTAGCGATCACCGCCGCCATGCCCGGCCCCACCGGCCTGGCCGCCTTCGCCAAACATTTCCCCGATCGGTGCTTCGACGTCGGGATCGCCGAGCAGCACGCCGTCACTTCCGCGGCGGGGCTGGCCCTGGGCGGGCTGCACCCGGTGGTGGCGCTGTACTCCACGTTCCTCAATCGGGCGTTCGATCAACTCCTGATGGATGTGGCGCTGCTGAATGCCCCTGTCACCATCACCTTGGATCGGGCCGGCATCACCGGCGATGACGGCGCCAGCCACAACGGCATGTGGGACCTGTCGGTACTGGGCATCGTGCCGGGTATCCGGGTGGCAGCACCCCGGGATGCCGGCAGCCTCCGCGAGCAACTGGCCGAGGCCGTTGCGGTGAACGACGGACCAACCGCGCTGCGGTTCCCCAAGGGCCCGGTGATCGAAGACGTACCGGCAATAGCCCGCATCGGGGGAGTCGACGTGCTGGCCGAGCCGGCCACAGGTGATGGGCACGACGTGCTGTTGGTGGGCGTCGGTGCGTTCGCCGCGCTCGCCGTGGTGGCGGCCGGCCGGCTTGCCGATCAAGGCATCGGCGTTACCGTCGTCGATCCTCGATGGGTGCTGCCGGTGCCGGAGGTGCTGGTGCGGATGGCCGCCCGGCACCGGCTGGTGGTCAGCGTCGAGGACGGCGGCCGGCATGGCGGCTTTGGCTGGTCGCTAGCGGCCGCTCTGCGTGATGCCGAGATCGATGTGCCGTTCCGGGATCTCGGTGTCCCGCAGCGCTTCCTCGCGCATGGCCAGCGCGATGAGGTGCTCGCGGAGCTGGGGCTGACCGCTCAGGATGTCGCCCGGGCGGTGACGGGCTGGGCTGCTGAGCTGATCCGGTCCATCGGCGAGGATCCCGCGGTGCGGACCCCTGGCGGCACGCCCTAGCGGTACCGGGGTGGCGGTATGGCACCGTTGAGGGGTGCGCATTCTGATCGTCGAAGATGAGCGGGCACTGGCCGATGCCGTTGCTCGTGGCCTGCGCCGTGAGGGTATGGCCGTCGACGTGGCCTACGACGGCGACAGCGGGCACGAGAAGGCAGCAGTGACCCGTTATGACGTGGTGGTGCTGGATCGTGACCTGCCTGGCATGTCGGGCGACCAGCTGTGTGCGGAGATCGCGCAATCCGGTGCGGTGACGCGAGTGTTGATGCTCACGGCCAGCGGCACTGTGTCCGACCGGGTGACCGGGCTGTCTTTGGGTGCCGATGACTATCTGTCCAAGCCGTTTGCTTTTCCTGAACTGGTAGCCCGGCTGCGGGCGCTGGGTCGCCGTGCCACGCCAGCGGTACCTCCGGTGCTCAGTGCCGGCAATGTGGTGCTTGATCCGTCTCGGCGGACTGTCAGCCGGTCGGGCGCTCCGGTGGACCTCACCCGTAAAGAGTTCGGGGTGCTGGAAGTGCTGCTGGCCGCCGGTGGTGCGGTGGTGAGCAGCGAAGAACTGCTGGAGCGGGTATGGGACGAAAACGCCGACCCCTTCACGACCACGGTGCGGGTCACCGTGATGACCTTACGGAAGAAACTCGGTGAGCCGGGCATCATCGAGACCGTGGTGGGGTCCGGCTACCGGGTGCCCAGCGCCGGCCTCGCTTCCGGCTGAGCCGTTGGTGCGGCCCCGCCGCGGGCCTGGGCTGCGCGCCCGGCTCACCTTGCTCGCCACCGGGTTGTCCGCCGCAGTGAGCGCGCTGCTGCTGTGGCTAGGTTGGTTGCTGGTCGGCGGGGTAGTGGCTGCCGTTCCCGACTTGCCGCCGGGCAGCACCGTCAAGGTCGACGGGGTACCGGTGGCAGCAGACCGCCTCGGGGCAGCGCTGCAGGAGGCGGCCCGGCACCGCGTGCTGGAGGCCGGTTCGGTGGCCTTCCTGCTTGCGGTGATCGCTACGGTGCTGCTGGCGTGGGTGATCACCGGCCAGGTGTTGCGGCCGTTGCACGAGGTGACCGCCACCGCTCGCCGGCTGTCTGCTGAGTCGCTGGACCAGCGGCTGCGGCTGCCTGGGCCGCGGGATGAAGTCGCCGAACTCGCTGACACCTTCGACGCGATGCTCGACCGGCTGCAGGCAGCCTTCGAGTCGCAACGCCGGTTCGTTGCCAATGCTAGCCACGAGCTGCGCACCCCGCTGGCGGTGGTGCGCACTGAGGTGGATGTCACGCTGGCGGATCCCGCCGCCGACCAGGCCGAGCTGCGCCGGATGGCGGCCGTGATCCGCGACGCGACGTTGCGCGCTCAGCAGCTTGTGGACGGGCTGCTGGTGCTGGCGCGGACCGAGGGCGGCGCGCTGCGAGCCCGGGAGCCGGCAGACCTGGCCAGCCTCGCGGATGCGGCGCTGCGCATCGTGGGGCTGGAGATCCGCGAGCGAGGCCTGCGGGTGAGCACCCGGATCACGCCGGCATTGACGATGGGCGATCCAGCGGTGCTGGAGCGGGTAGTGGGCAACCTCGTGGAGAACGCGGTGCGGCACAACAGTGCCGGTGGCTGGCTGGAGGTCTGCACCGATCGGGCAGGCCGGCAGGTGCGGTTGCTGGTGCGCAACTCTGGGGAGGTGGTCGCTCCGGAGGCGGTGACCGCGCTGTTCGAACCCTTCCACCGTGGCGGGGTGGCGCGGACGTCCCACGATGGCGCTGGCCTGGGCCTGTCCATCGTGCGCGCTGTGGTTACCGCGCATGGCGGCACGGTGCACGCCGAACCAGTCCCCGGCGGCGGCCTAGCCGTGACCGTCCACCTCCCTGCCGCGTAGGTAGCTCTTCAAGTACCGCCAACCCGGGCTGCAGGAGCTCTTAACGATCGCCAACCACTGACGGCTATGGCCGGCTCAGGTGCCGACCCAGGTGAAGTTGCTATCGGTGCCGATGTTGGTTGGTAGTCGTTGACAGCGCCCATGACCGGGGTTGGCGGTACTTGAAGAGCTACCCACCGGCTGATTTGAGCGCGGTGGCGAGAGGGTGCGCGGTGAGCTCGCACTGCCAGCGGCGTGCTCCGCCGGCGACCAGGTGCCGCTCGACCGCGGCCGTGTCAAGAAGCTCGGGCGGCTCCCAGCACAGGCGGCGCACGAGGTCGGGTGCTAGCAGGTTCTGCACCGGCAATCGGTGCTCCTGGCCGACCTCGGCCAGCGTCGCGCGGGCAGCGGCCAGCCGGACTGCCGCGGCCGGGTCCCGGTCCGACCAGCGGTTGACCGGGGGTGGGCTGCCATTGGGTGCGCGCAGCGGCGGCAGCTCGCTGACCGGCAGCGCGCGTGCGGTCGCCAGCGCGCGTAGCCAGGTCTTGGCGTGGCGGCGCTGCGCGCGCCCACTGAACACCGGACGGGACAGCAGCGCGGCCTCGTCCTTCGGGTCGGCCAGCGCTGCATCGATGATCGCGGCGTCTGGCAGGACCCGGCCCGGTGCGATGTCACGCTGCCTGGCCAGCTCGTCGCGGGCGTACCACAGCGCGCGCACCGCAGCCAATTCCCGGGGTCGGTGCAGGCGATGCATCCCCGAGGTCCGGCGCCACGGGTCGACCCGTGGCGCCGGCGGCCCGACGGTCCGCACCGCCTCGAACTCTTCCGTGGCCCAACCCAACTTGCCCTGAGCGTCCAGCTCCGCGGCGATCACAGCGCGGAGTGGCAGCAGCAGCTCCACATCGAGAGCCGCATAGATCAGCCACTCATCGGGCAGCGGCCGGCGCGACCAGTCGGCAGCGCCGTGTCCCTTCAACAGTTGGTAGCCGAGTAGCTGTTCCACCAGTGCTGCCAAGCCCACGCGTTCCAGACCGGCTAGCCGGGCGGCTAGTTCGGTATCGAATATCGCAGCAGGCGTCAACCCCAGTTCGGCCAGGCATGGCAGATCTTGAGACGCAGCGTGGAGCACCCATTCCAACGGATTGAGTACTTCGGCGAGACTGGCCAGGCAATCGAGGGCGATCGGGTCGATGAGCACCGTGCCAGCGCCTTCCCGGCGAAGCTGTACCAGGTAGGCGCGCTGCCAGTAGCGGTAGCCCGAGGCGCGTTCGGTGTCCACGGCTACCGGGCCGGTGCCCTCACCCAGCAGTGCAACAGCGGCATCTAAAGCCCTCGCCGAATCGACGACGGGAGGAACCCCGGCAGCCGGCACCAGCAAGGGAACCGGAGTGGTCTCGGTCAGCGGATGACCCCCGCGCGCATCGCCAGGGCGACCATCTGCGCCCGATCGCCGGTGCCGAGCTTGCGCCCGATCCGGGATAGGTGGCTTTTGACGGTCAGCGCGGACAGGTTCAGTGCCTCCCCGATCTCCTTGTTGGACTGCCCGTCAGCGACCAGTTGCACCACTT
>JAJPIR010000169.1 GCA_021324675.1 Actinomycetota bacterium | reverse complement strand
CGGCGTGTCTATGGCTTGCGTGAGGGTCAATGTGGCCGTGGTGAAAGTGCCATCGCTGCCGACTATGGGGTTGATGGTGTTCGGCACCGTCGGATTGTTTTGTCGGACCAGGACCGCGATGCCGCTTGAAGCATATTTCGGGGGCACATAATTGAAGACCGTGCTGGCAATAATGAGCGAAAGTAGGATGCCTGGAACTGTAATGTACCACCTGCGAAGCGCTGCTCTTAAGAGGGTCGACAGGCTCATGCCCTTCGCCCCTTATCGGGCGAGGAAAATTGTGGACAGCCGCGCATATTCGACACGACTTCCTTTCTGTCGGCAATAACTGCGGCTGAACCTGGGTTATAGTGGGAAACCGTGAGCCGCGCGGAGAGGGCGATCATGGACGTGCTTGCCGTGCTGCCCGCAAGCAAAATACTGGTTATAGCGAAATGTTGATCAATGGTGAAGTGCTGGTATACGGCGGCTGAACCGAACATGGCTAGGGCCATCATCGTCAGAAGGCCAGGGTCGACCGCCGCTAGATGATCTCTTGGTTTTCCGTCACGCCACGTCTCGAAAACGGACACCCACCGTAACCTATCGAATGCTTGCAATGGCTATCAGGGCGACGGCTGTTCAGACCACCCCGCTAGCAGATCGCCCGAAAGTGGCGATCGTGAACAGCTTGTCTCCTGATTCACCCTGTTGTCGTAAATTCCATGGTGTCTAAGTGACTATATCCTTGCACTTTGTAACCACCGCTGTGTCACCCTTGCCCGTCGTTGCTTGCGGGTGAGGTCGTCTGCTGTGTAGCGGACCTGGGTGTTGACCGCAATATTTGACGTTGAAGCAGAGGTGGGTAGCGATCCAGATCCGAGATCATGACACGCTGCTTCGAGAGACGAATACGTCGATGAGATATCGAGCGTCGAGAGCCGAGCACTGGCGCATCATCTCCGCATCACATCCACCCAGCACCATCGTTAGCACCACCTCCTGAGCGCTCGCGGCAAAGCGCAGTGCCTGTACCGCAAAGAGGTTGTGGATAAAGCCGGTTATTTCCAAAAATGGAATCTGTTGTCGCAATGTCGTGTAGAGCACAAACCGTGATCTTCTGTCACGCCGGGTAACTTTGTGCGTTAACCACCGACGCGGATCTCTAGTGGTGCACTACGTCATTCGAGTGGTCGGTCCACGGTCCGGTTACGCCAGGGAATCCATAGACGATTATTTATAGCAGAGCCTCGGCGCGCTGCTTACGGCTAGCCAAACCTAGGCGATCCTCCCGAGGAGCCTGTCGGCGGCTCTCCGTCACGTGGTGGAGGATCGATGGGTGCGATTTTAATGATCGGACTCGCGACCCTCGCCTGGATCTTACTGGCCATCCTCTTTTCGCTTTTCTTGGGACGGGTAAATAGACTGAACAGGGCACCGGCCCTGACGGTCGGGCGGGCGCCGGCGCGCCCGGGGGGAATGCCGATCTCCAATGCTGCTGGTGAGGTGATGGCTGCATTCCCAGCTCGGCCGACACGGTTCATTGGCCGTACCGACGTGATTGCCACGGCCAGCAGTGCGTTGGCCTCCGTATCGGGCCGCGCCGCGGTGCTTTTTCATGGGATAGCCGGGGTGGGCAAGACCACCTGCGCGGTAGAGCTTGCCTACCGGCACCGGCACGCTTTCCGCACTTTTTTCTTCTGGTCCGCGTCAATCGACCCAGAGCAGCCGGATGATGCGCTGCGCGTGCTCACCATGGAATTGCAGGAGCAGCTACCGGACCGCAGGTTGCTAACAGCGGACAAGATCGTCACCGACACGGATGTGGAAAGGCTTGCCACCGTCTTCATTGATGCCGGCATGCTGCTCGTCTTGGACAATCTCGAAACCCTGCTCACGCCAGATGGCCAGTGGCGGAATCCCTATTGGGCACTGTTGATCAGCGCGTTAACCAACCACGACGGACCGTCACGGGTGATTCTGACCAGCCAAGTCGTGCCGGCGGGGCTCAACATCGACGCAGTATTGATTCGGCCGGTGCACGCTCTGTCCTTGGAAGAATCGCAGCTGCTGGTCGGGGAGCTACCCACGTTGCGCCCCTTGATGGACAGTGTGGCGCTGGCCCGCTGCCTGCTCACCCTCGTCCAGGGACATCCGCAGCTACTGGAGTTCGCCGACGCGGCGGCAGCCGATCCGCCTCGGTTGGCCTACCAGCTAGCTGAGATCGAAGCAGCGTTAAATGGCACGGCGTCGCTAGCCGCTTTCGTCACCTGCGGCCACACCCAACTCGACGCCGAGCAATTGCTCCAGATCGTCACCACATGGACCATCACTGTTGCCGCGACGGTGCCTGCCCCCGGCCGGCTGATGCTGCGGGCACTGTGCCGGATGGCGGAGGACGACCGAAACCCGGACATTGTCAGCGCGAACTGGCCTGCCCTGTGGCGGCGCCTGGCTCAACCTAGCGAACCACCGTCGGTTGCCTCTACTGTCGCTCCATTGCTCAGCGCCGGGCTCGTTGGCGTCGATGACCTG
>JAJPIR010000158.1 GCA_021324675.1 Actinomycetota bacterium | reverse complement strand
CTCCGGAGGCCGGAACGCAGGTTCGAATCCTGCCGGGGGCAGGTACAGCACGAGTCTGCTGCCACCACGCTGCGGCGGGTCATCGAGGCCATCACCCAGCACAACACCACCCTCGCGGCAGAACTGGCAGACCAGGTCGTGCCCGAGTCACCGGACAACTCCACCGCCACCATCGCCAGCTGCATCGGCGTCGCGCTGGGTCTGCTCGACGATTGCCTATCCGGCTGCAACCCACCACGCGCCGGTAAACCCGGGCGATCTGGTGCCGCTGCCCCGCCGGGCACTGGGCAAGCGAACTGCACCGCCGGGTAGTCCTGGTGAGTACGGCTTGGTCGTCGGGTACGGGTGCATCAGCGGTGGTCCTTGTCGGTGGTGGCGCGGTGGGCGCGGGCATGGGCGATGCGGTAGGAGCTGGTACCGGTTTCGATGATGTTGCCGGCGAAGGTCAGGCGGTCAACAATGGCGGCACATAGCCGGAGGTCGGTGAATGGTTTTGTCCAGCTGAGAAGGATTCGTTTGAGGCGATCGCTACGCGGGCGGTTTCTTCTCTTTCGGTGAGGACTTGGAAGAGTAGTTCGGCGCCGCGGCGGTCTAGTTCCATGTAGCCGAGCTCGTCGATACACGATGGGGCAGCGGGCAGAGACGGCGCAAGAGCCGGAGCTGGCCGGACGGTCCGGGGTCGAGCGAGCCAAAGGGGTGAACGCGCCATGTGGTGGCAGACCCTGGTCGGGCTCGTCGGAGGCCTGCTCCTGCTCTGGATGGTCCTGGTCGTCATACTCTGGCGAGTCCAGCGCGACCTGGGTCAACCGTCGAGCCTGACGCCGGCCCTGCGGCTGCTGCCGGACGTGGTCCGGCTGCTGCACCGCCTGGTGTACGACCCCGCCCTGCCCCGGCGCGTGCGGATCGTGCTGGTCCTGCTGCTCGGCTACCTGCTCTCGCCGATTGACCTCATCCCGGACTTCGTCCCGGTCCTCGGCTACGCGGACGACGCGATCATCATGGCGATCGCGATCCGCTCGGCCGTCCGGCACGCCGGCCCCGACGGGCTGGCCCGGCACTGGCCGGGCACCCCGGAAGGCCTCACAGTACTCACCCGACTCGCCGGTGTCGCGGAAACCGGGCCCCGCTGAGCATCCCGAGGCCGACGCTCAGCGATCGCGCCGGATGTCGCGGTCAATAACATGATCGCCACTCTCTTCCGGGTGGCCGTGGTCACCGTCGGCAGGTATGGTCAAAGGTTGATTATTTTGTATTCGAGTAATGCAAAAGCGCAAATAGGGGCCGTACCGCGATACAAGGGAGTAGCGCGTGGTCGCGAAGCGATGCCGAGCTGATCGACCATTTCCGCCAGACGCGGTATCAGCGCCTCGGCGGGAGCGTCTCAGCGAGCACGGCCGGCGCACCACGGCCGCGTGGGAACGGTTCGCCTCCGGGCAGGACGACGTGCAGGGCGTCTCCCCGTCCGGGCTCCTGTCCTTGTACCGGTGTCGGAACGCCGATGGGGCGACCCCCTGCCATGGGGCGACCCCCTGCGAGCCCGGGCACCGAGAGCGGCCGGCCAGGGGTGCTCGGCCCTGCTGCACAACAGCGTCTTCACCCAGCTCGGCGGGATCGCGGCCGCCCTGGGCCGACCGCTACCGCGACTTCCTGTCCACGGTCACCGACGGCGACGGCCGCATCCTGTCGCTATGGGGAACCGGCCGGACCGCCCGGCAGGCCGCCAACGCGAACCTGGCGCCCTTCTTCGCCTGGCCCGAGTCGGCGATCGGCACCAAAGGCAGGGGAACCGCGCTCAGCCAGCCGAGACCGGTTTCGGCACGGGGGCCGGGTGGACTGACCTGCTCTGAGCCGCACACCTTGCCCGTGGGCACGCTGCCCGACGCTGGCCAGGAAGCAACCCCTCCGCAGCCCGGACAGAGACGTGACGCAGACCGACAAGCGTACCTAGGGTAGGGAGTGCGGCCTGTGACACAGCCTAGAACGAGTGACGAAGCAGGAAGACGCGCGACGCAGTGCCCAGTCCGCTGTTGGCCCGGCCGCGACGAGCGGCGACCGGCGCGGACCCGGCGCATGCCGTCGGGCGTTGGGGATGGACCAAAGGCGGTTCCCCACCATGAAGGATGTACATCGGCTTGAGCCTATGTCGGCGAACCCGGACAGGGGGACCGTGTTCGCGGCGTGGGAACGGTTCGTGCAGGGCGAGGATCAGATCCCGGGTGTCCGGCCCGAGGTGGCGATCTCCTGGCATCGCTGCCGAGAGCAATACCGAGTCGACCCACACCTCACACAGGCTCCGGTAGCTGTCGCGGAAATCGACCATACGCCCGAACACGATGTCGTATTCGCTGAGCTGGGTTTTCGTGCCGCCTCCGTGGCACATGAAGTGAGCAACCTCGGTGGCGTCGTCACCATCACCGATGCCACTGGCCGGATCCTGGCCGAGTGGGGCGACCAGGCCACGCTCGCCAGAGCCACCGCCTCGACTCTGGCGCCCTGGTTCTGCTGGTCCGAGTGCGCGGCCGGCACGAACGGCATGGGCACGGCGCTCGAGGCGCACGGCCCGGTACTGATCAGGGGCGCGGAGCACTGGTGCCAGGCGTTCCACAACTGGGTCTGCGCGGGCGTCGCGGTGCGTGACGTGGTGACCAGGGAGCCGATCGCGGTCCTGAACATCTCGTGCTGGCGCAGCCAGCTTCCCGCGTCCGCGGGAAGCTGGCTGGCGAACGCGGTCACCAAGACCCAGTGCACGCTGAAGAGGCGCGCCCGGGACAGCGGCGCCGAGTTGGTCGCCGCATTCACTCAGGCCAGGGCACGCTCCGGTACGGCGCTCGCCGCAGTGGACACCGCTGGCAAGGTGGTGATCGCCGACGACACGGCAAGCGTGCTCATGGGCGTCCCCGCCTGCACCCCGGCGATCGACCCCACGGTGCGATGGAACCCCGGGCTGCCGGAATTGATCGGAGCCGCCCGGTATGCCAGTAAGCAGGCAGCCCGCAATCCTGACTGGGTCGGCTCGACGCAGATCTTCACCCACCTCGCTGACGAGCCGACATCGATCAGCATCCGACCCGTCTTCCTGTCCGGACACCTGGTCGGGAACCTGGTCTCGTTCGGTTCCTCCGACGGGGCGCAGTTGCCCCAGGCGGAGGCGTCCGCGCACACTGGGGCACAACCGCGCCGACTGATCGCGATGCGCGACAACCGGATGGTGCTGCTGCGGCTGCCAGAGGTTTCCTTCGCTGAATCGGAAGGAAACGACGTGTGGCTATCCACCGATCAGGGGCGGTTGCGAGCCGCCGCTCAGGGCCTGGACAAGCTCGACAGTGAGCTGGCGGATGCCAGCTTCCTGCGGGTGCACCGCCGGTATGTGGTCAACCTCAACCGCATCCGGGAGATCGAGCGCGGGCTCAAGGGTGAGCTGTTCCTGATCATGGATGACCGGACGAACACGATGGTGCCGGTTTCCCGGCGGAACGCGCCGGCCGTGCGCCGGGCGCTGGACATCTGAGTTCCTCAGCACAACCTCTGTTTCCCGAAGGATTTGCCGTGTCTGACAGCCCGGACGCCGTGGCCGGCGAGGTGAACGATAGGAGCGCGGGCGGCCTCGGCCACCCCGTCTCGGCCGGGCGCCGCGATCGCCCGACCGGCGGCGCGAGCAACCGCGACTGGTGGCCGAACCAGCTCAACCTGAAGATCCTCCGGAAGCACCCCGCTGTGGCCGACCCCATGGGCGAGGATTTCGACTACTCCGCGGAGTTCCAGACCCTCGACCTCGACGCCCTGGCGAGGGACGTCGACGAGGTGCTGACGACTTCCCAGGGGTGGTGGCCGGCCGACTTCGGCCACTACGGGCCGCTCGTGATCCGGATGGTGTGGCACTGCGCCGGGACGTACCGCGTCGACGACGGTCGAGGCGGCGCGTGCGCCGGCATGCAGCGCTTCGCGCCGCTGAACAGCTGGCCGGACAACCGCAACCTCGACAAGGCGCGCCGGCTGCTCTGGCCGGTGAAGAAGAAGTACGGCCGCAGGATCTCCTGGGCCGACCTGATGATCTTCGCTGGCAACCGCGCCCTGGAGACGATGGGCTTCAGGACCTTCGGCTTCGCCGGCGGCCGGGCGGACGTCTGGGAACCCGATGAGGACGTCTACTGGGGTCCCGAGCACACCTGGCTCGGCGACGAGCGCCACACCGGCGTCCGGGAACTGCAAAGCCCCCTGGCCGCCACCCAGATGGGCCTGATCTACGTCAACCCGGAGGGTCCGAACACCGTTCCGGACCCGCTCACCGCGGCGCGGGAAATCCGCGAGACATTCCGGCGCATGGCGATGAACGACGAGGAGACCGTCGCGCTGATCGCGGGCGGGCACACGTTCGGCAAGACCCACGGCGTGGCCGAGCCGGACAAGTACCTCGGCCCCGAGCCCGAAGGAGCCCCCCTCGAGGAGCAGGGCCTGGGTTGGAAGAGCAGCTACGGCACCGGAAAGGGCGCGGACGCCATCTCCAGCGGGCTCGAGGGTACGTGGACACCCACCCCGACGAGGTGGGACAACAGCTTCTTCGAAACCTTGTTCGGCTACGAGTGGGACCTGGAGCTGAGCCCCGCCGGTCTGTGGCAGTGGATTCCGAGAGACGGCGGCGGGGCCGGCACCGTGCCGGACGCCCACGACCCGTCGAAGACACACGCTCCTACGGTTCTGACGACGGACCTCGCGCTGCGGTTCGACCCGGTCTACGAACCGATCTCGCGGCGCTTCCAGGAGGACCCGGACCAGCTCGCCGACGCGTTCGCGCGGGCCTGGTTCAAGCTGACGCACCTCGACATGGGCCCGATCCAGCGCTATCTCGGCCCACTGGTCCCTGAGGAGAGGCTGATCTGGCAGGACCCCATCCCCGCCGTGGACCACGGGCTCGTCGGCGCGGAGGACATCGCCGCGCTCAAGAGCCAGATCCTCGCTTCCGGGCTGTCGGTCTCGCAACTCGTCTTCATCGCATGGGCATCGGCCTCGACGTTCCGCATCAGCGACAGGCGCGGCGGGGCGAACGGGGCACGGATCCGCCTCGAGCCGCAGCGGGGCTGGGCGGTCAACGACCCCGACCTACTGGCGCAGGTGCTGCGCACGCTGGAGGGGATCCAGCAGTCCTTCAACAGTTCGCAGACCGGGGGCAGGAAGATCTCGCTGGCCGACCTCATCGTCCTCGGCGGGGCCGCCGCGGTCGAGCAGGCCGCTGCGAACGCCGGCCACGACGTCCAGGTGCCCTTCACCCCGGGGCGCATGGACGCGTCGCAGGAGCAGACCGACGCGGAGTCCTTCGCCGCGCTCGAACCGGCCGCGGACGGGTTCCGGAACTACCGAGGAAAGGGCAACCGGCTGCCGTCGGAGTACCTGCTGGTCGACCGGGCGAACCTGCTGAACCTGAGCGCGCCCGAGATGACCGTCCTCGTGGGTGGCCTGCGTGTGCTGGGCGCGAACCACCAGCAGTCCCCGCTCGGCGTCTTCACCTCGGCGCCCGGATCGCTGACGAACGACTTCTTCGTGAACCTGCTCGACATGGGCACGCAGTGGAAGGCGACGCCCGGAGCCGGCGCGGCCCCGGAGACCTTCGAGGGCCGCGACCGCGCCACCGGCGAGGTCAAGTGGACTGGCAGTCGCGTCGACCTCGTCTTCGGCTCGAACTCCGAACTGCGGGCCGTCGCCGAGGTCTACGCGAGCGACGACGCGCGGGAGAAGTTCGTGCACGACTTCGTGGCCGCTTGGAACAAGGTCATGAACCTCGACCGGTACGACGTCGCCTCATCGTCCGTGGAGCGCCCGTGGAGCGCTCAGATGTCGCCAGAGTCGTCGTGACCGGTCAGCCGGGGTCGATCAGAACCGATTGACCAGGCCTGTTGCCGGCTACAGCGCGACCAGGTGTAGTGCAGCCTTTTCCTCGTAACGGTGGCGTATCGGGTACGAACGGTAGCTGGTGGCCTATGAAAGGCATAAGCTGGCCCGAATAGCGCTCACCCTTGTCGGCGTGATTCATCCGGCGTAGAGTCCTGCCTGATTACAGATTTGTGATCGGGCATCGGACCACGCAATTGGTACGATGCAATGTTGTCTCATGCCAATATATGCCACCGCAATCACAACCAGGTGTACGTGATCACACTAAGACAAGTGAATTGAAGTGGGAGTACCTCCCGAAGGTCCTCACCCGGCCGATTCTGGTCGAAAGCTTCGAGGTCAACTCGAAGAATGAGCCAGCAGTTGTAGTGGGCCGCTGGTGATGCCCGGCGATTCTGCGGGCGCGTGAGCTACCTTCCAGGTCGACGAATCCGAGTTGGCCACTGCCCGCTGCGCTGCGGCGAATCGGGGATGCTGTAGCGAATCGGGAATCCGGCCAACAGGGGCATTACCTTATGTCAATCGGGCGTTTCTTGCGCCAAGTGGAAGGTATTCCACCAGCCGCGACGTGCCACCGTGATCGCAACCGATGCGAAAACTTGTACAGAGATTCTGGATGAGGAGGTGAAGCCCGATGACGAGCGCGCAGGAGCGAGCCGACCTGCTGAGCAAGATCGGGTTGGACGCGCAGAACAAAGCGGCGTTAGGTCGGGTGCTGGGGACAGGAAGCATCGGGCAGGCCACGGAGAGGGCCGACGGTCGGATGGAGGCGACAATCCGAATCCGGCCCGATGAGCTGGGCTGGGATCCCTCGATTCTGGTCATGCCCCACGGGGGTGATATTGAGCTCGAGCTCATCAACGATGACCTGAACACGCACTGCGCGCTCTTGCCGAGCAATGGCGACAGGAAATTCATCTGGTTGGTGAACCATTCGCGAGGACGGGCGACCCTCAACCTTGACGGCCCGGGCTATTACTGGTTCAGCTCGCCCACCGGCAATGACGAAGGCCGGGGACTGACCGGGGCCATCGTCGTGCTGGGGGACGTTCCGCCGGAGGCTCGCCTCGACCGCCCCGACCAGCCACGGCCGTAAAAAGGAGCAGGCAATGACCGTTGAATATGTAGACGCGGGCGAGGCCGTCGATCAGGGAACGCTGAACTACAAGACCCCAGGCGGGGATGTCGCGCCGCCGGTGGTCTCCAACGTCACCTACGAGCGCATTCTCAACGCCCGCTCGGAGCCACAGAACTGGCTCACCTACTACGGTGCCTACAACGGGCAGCGGTACAGCCCGCTGGACCAGATCAATACGGACAACGTCAAGCGGATCCTGCCGGCATGGGTCTTCCAGGCCGGCACGACCGGCATGATCGCGGGCGCGTCGACCTACTCGTTCGAGGCCGCCCCGGTCGTCGTCGACGGGGTCATGTTCCTCGCCGGCTGGGACGGTTGGGTCTGGGCCCTCGACGCGAAAACGGGTGTGGAGATCTGGCGATACAAGCACGCGATCCCCTACGACGTGTCGCTGTGCTGCGGGAACGTGAACCGCGGGGTCGCCGTGGCCAAGGGGAAGGTCTTCTTCGTCACTGCGAACGCCCACGTGCTCGCGCTCGACGCCACCACCGGCAAGCGCGTCTGGGACAAGACCTACGGAGATGTGCGGGCCGGCGAGAGCGCCACGGTCGCCCCGTTGATCGTGAAGAATATGGTCATCGTCGGGAGCTCCGGCGGGGAGTTTGGGGTGCGCGGCCACCTCGACGCCTTCGACCTCGACACCGGCGAGCACCAGTGGCGCTGCTACACGGTGCCGAAGCCCGGCGAGCCCGGCTCCGAGACCTGGCCCGCCGACGGCGAGGCCTGGGCGCGGGGTGGCGCGAACTGCTGGATCACCGGCACCTTCGACCCCGAGACCAATCTGCTGTACGTGGGCACCGGCAACCCGGCGCCCGACTTCGACGGAGGCGTCCGCGAGGGGGATAACCTCTACACCGACAGCATCATCGCGGTGGACGTCGACGCCGGCGAGATTCGCTGGCACTACCAGTGCACCCCGCACGACGTGTGGGACTACGACAGCATCGGGGAGTGCATCCTGTTCGAGTCGGACGGGCGCAAACTGCTCGGGCACTTCGACAAGAACGGCTACTTCTTCGTCGTGGATCGCACGAACGGCTCGTTGGTCCAGATCACCCCCTTTGTGGACCGGATCACCTGGGGGGCGATCACGAGGGATGGCCGGGTGACGCCCAAGGTGTACCCCGACAAGGAGGGAGAACCGGTCCACTTCTACCCAGGGCCGGCCGGCGCCAAGGAATGGACCCACGCGGCCTACAGCCCGAAGACTGGGCTCTTCTACGTCCCGGTCCAGGACGTCGGGGCAACGGCCACACGGCGGCGCCGGGAGTTCAAGGAGAGCATCCCCTACTGGGGCGCGGGCGTTCAGGTGGACATCGAGGACATGACGGGGTCCATCAGCGCGTTCGATGCCAACGGTGAGGAGAAGTGGCGGTGGCGCAACGAGCTTCCGATGTGCGCATCGGTGCTGGCCACGGGCGGCGATCTGGTGTTCGCTGGGGAACCCTCGGGCGAGTTCAACGCGCTCGACGCCCGCACGGGGGAGCTGCTGTGGCAGTTCCAGTGCGGAAGCGGCCACCACAGCAATCCGACGACCTATATGGTCGACGGACGGCAGTACATCGCCGTACCCGTCGGGTGGGGTGCATGGGCCGAGGGGTTCCTACCCGGCATGCTCGGCGCAGGCCACGGAAGCGCACTGATCGTCTTCGCCCTCCCGGAAACGTCGTAGTGCCGTGACGCGAACCAGCCGGAATTGGGCAGAGAGGAGGTGGATCCATGGAGTCTCAGCTCGCCGTGTGGGAGACGCCCGAGTTCGACGAGATCGTAGTCCCACCTGAGGTGACCATGTACATCGCTCAGTTGGAGGACTAGCGGACGTGGGGCGGCGCCGGACCTGGGTCCGGCGCCCTCCGACGGTCCGGACAGCCGTGGAGGTCAGGGCCGACGAGACGTCGGGACCGACGAGGGAGGGAGCGCCAAGGTGTGGCTGCGGGTGCTGGGCTCGGCAGCGGGGGGCGGCTCCCCGCAGTGGAACTGCGCCTGCCCGGTATGCGCCGCGATCCGGGCCGGCACGCGCCCGGGCCGGCCCCGTACCCAGTCGTCGGTGGCGGTGAGCGCCGACTACCGGCGGTGGTTCCTGATCAACGCCTCCCCCGACGTCCGCACCCAGATCGAGGCCTTCCCCGGCCTGCACCCGCACGTCGACCGGACCACACCGCTGGAGGCGGTGCTGCTCACCGATGCCGAGCTGGACCACACGCTCGGTCTGCTGCTGTTGCGCGAGGCCCAGGCCCTGCGGCTGTACGCCACGCCCGCGGTGCACAAGACGCTGTGCGACGGCTCGGGGATCCTGCGCACGCTCGAGCGCTACTGCCCGGTCGAGTGGCGCGCGGTGGTCCCCGGCGCCGAGGTGCCGCTGGCGGACGGGCTGTCCTGCCGGGCGTTCGACGTACCCACCACCAAGCGGGCCCGGTTCGGGCCCGGGGTGGACCACGGCCGAGTCGTGGGTTACCGGCTGATCAACGAGCGCGGCGGGGGGACGCTGGTGTACCTGCCGGGGGTGCAGGCGCTCACGCCGGCGTTGCGCGCGGAGATCGAGGGCTGCGACTGCCTGCTGATCGACGGGACTTGCTGGCGCGACGACGAACTGGTGCGGCTCGGCCTGGCCGGCAAGACGTCCCGGGAGATGGGCCACCTGCCCATCGACGGTCCGGACGGCAGCCTGGCGCAGCTCCCGTCGCTGGGGGTCGCCCGGACGATCTTCGTGCACATGAACAACACCAACCCGATCCTGCTCGAGGACGCGCCCGAGCGGCGCATCCTGGAGGACAGCGGCATGGAGGTGGCCATGGATGGCCTCGAGGTCAAGGTGTAGGGCCGTGACGACGACAACCGGGACCACCGGGACCAGGACAACCGGCACCGCGACAAGCGATGACCGTTTCGTCGAGACGCTGCGGGCCCACTCGCGGCGGTACCACGACCAGCACCCGTTCCACGTCCGGATGAACGCAGGCCGGCTGAGCCGCCGACAGATCCAGGGCTGGGTGGCCAACCGCTTCTACTACCAGGAGAACATCCCGCGCAAGGATGCCGGGATCCTGGCCAATTGCCCTGACCTGGACGTCCGCCGTCGCTGGATCCGCCGCATCGTCGACCACGACGGCACCGCCGCCGGCGAGGGCGGCATCGAGGCGTGGCTGCGTCTGGCCGAGGCCGCCGGGCTGACCCGTGAGGAAGTGCGCGACCACCGGCATCTGGTCCCCGGGGTGCGGTTCGCGGTCGACGCGTATGTGAACTTCGCCCGGGCCCGTCCGTGGGTTGAAGCGGTAGCGTCCTCGCTGACCGAGCTGTTCGCCCCGGATCTGATGGCGCAGCGGCTGGCCGCGTTCGAGCGGTGGTACCCGTGGATCGACCCGGAGGGCCTTGCCTACTTCCGGGCCCGCCTCGAGCAGGCTCCTCGTGACTGCGAGCACGCCCTCGAGGTGGTGACCAAGCACTGCCTGTCGGCGGAGTCCCAGGCACGGGCGGTGGACGCGCTGTCGTTCAAGTGCGACGTCCTGTGGAGCCTGATGGACGCCATCGACCAGGCCTACCCGGAGTGAGCGCCATGGACCCGATCCCGACCGGCACCATAACGCGACCCGGCGCCGGGGTGTCCGCCTCGGACCGTCCCCGGTTGGCGCGGCACGTCCGGCTGAGCTTCTGCCGAACCAGGGAGCGGCACGTGCTGCTGCACCCCGAGACTGTGGTGGTCCTCAACGGCAGTGCCGCGGACATCCTCGAGCTGTGCGACGGGCGGCACACCGTGGCCGAGATCGTGGCCGAGCTGGGCGAGCGGTACCAGTCCGTCGTCGACGACGAGGTGCGGCGGTTCCTGACCCGGCTCGTCGCCCGGCGCTGCGTGGAGCTCACCGATGGATAGCCCCTTCGGGTTGCTGGCCGAGCTCACTTACCGTTGCCCGCTGGCCTGCGCGTACTGCTCCAACCCGCTGAACCTCGCCGACTACCAGGACGAGCTGACCACGCAGGAGTGGCGGCGGGTACTGGTCGAGGCCCGGGACCTGGGAGTGCTGCAGTGCCACTTGTCCGGCGGGGAACCGCTGCTGCGGCGCGACCTGGTGGAGATCGTCGCCGGGGCCCGCGAGCTCGGCCTCTACACCAACCTCGTGACCAGCGCGATCGGGCTCTCCCGCCCGAGGGCCGAGCAGCTGCGGGCCGCCGGCCTGGACCACGTGCAGGTCAGCATCCAGGCCGACGAGCCGGCCGTGTCCGACCGGATCGCCGGCACCCCGTCCTTCCGGCGCAAGGTCGAGGCCATGGGCGTGGTCAAGGAGCTGGGCTGGCCGCTCACCGTGAACGTGGTGCTGCACCGGCAGAACATCGACCGCGTCGCCGACCTCCTGGGGCTGGCCGAGGAGGTGGGCGCCGACCGGGTGGAGCTGGCCAACACCCAGTACTACGGCTGGGCCTGGCGCAACCGTGACGCGCTGCTGCCGAGCCGGGCCCAGCTCGAGGCGGCCGAGGTCGTCGTGCGGGCCGCGCGAGAGCGGTTGCGGGACCGCATGGACGTCATCTACGTCATCCCCGACTACTACAGCCGCTACCCGAAGCCCTGCATGGGCGGCTGGGCCTCCCGACAGCTGACGGTGACGCCCAACGGCGACGTCCTGCCCTGCCCGGCTGCCCAGACCCTGCCGTTGCCGCGCGCCAACGTGCGCGAGGACTCGCTGGAGCAGATCTGGACCGGGTCCCCGGTGATGACCGCGTTCCGGGGGACCGGCTGGATGCCGGATCCCTGTCGCAGCTGCAACCGGCGGGAGCTGGACTTCGGCGGATGCCGGTGCCAGGCGTTCCAGCTCACCGGAGACGCCGCCCGCACCGACCCGGTCTGCCACCTGTCACCCGACCACGAGCTCGTCGCCCGGGCGGTCGAGGCCGCCAACGCGGACCCGCCGGCGGGCGACCGGGCGCTGGTCCCCCGCCCGCACCGGGCCCGCAGGCCCGCACGCCTTCCGGGCGGAGCGGTCTAGCCGCCGAACACCAACGGCAGCGCCACCGCGGCGATGATCAGCGTGACCCCGCTCAGCAGGTCGGAGCGGATTCGGATGAGGCTGGCGGCGGCCCGCCCCACCTGCAGCCCGATCAGCGACAGCACCGCCGTCATGGTGCCGAAGACCGCCGCCGAGAACCACGGCGAGAGCCCGAGGATCCCCAGGCTTGCCCCGGCGAACAGGTTGTCCAGGCTCAGCGACAACGGGATGCCGAACAGCGCCCACGGGTGGTCCAGCTCGTCCGGCTCGGGGTTCCGAAGGGCCGAGATGACGAGATAGAGACCGTACCCGCCGAGGGCGGCCGCGCCCACGTAGTCGGCGACGTCCCCGACGGCCTCCCCGATCTGGCGACCGATCAACAACCCGATCAGGGGCATGATCCCATCCCACAACCCGAAGGTCAGCGCGACCTGCACCGCGCGCTTTAGACCGAATGGGACGGTGCCGAGGGCGATCGAGACGCGGAAATTGTCGAGACTAAGTACGAAACCCAGGAGCAGTACTTCCCAGATCATGGCGATGTCGCCGCTCGATGACGACCGATGCCGGCAGGAACGACTCCTTCTCGGCTACCATCCGCCATGGTCAGAGATGATATCTCAGATGGTCAGCGGAATAAACCCGGTACGCCGATTTCAGGCAGTTTCTTGCCACTACTCGCCGCGGTGGCCCGCAGGCTTGTCAGGGCGCCTGACGAGCGCATTCGCGTGGATCGGTCCGCTGCTGCGCGCCGGGTCCGCCACCTTGCGGTGGTCCGCCCCCGAAAACACTCCCGCTCCGACGGAAATCCGCCGGAGTGGGAGCATGCCCCGGACGAGCCGGCGGTCCAGACAATGGGATCGGCGGATTCTACCATTATCGTGCTCCTTTCGATATCCGACCGAATACGCTGCGCGCGCCATCACGGACAGTTGTTCACAACAGTTTCAGAGTTGTTATTCCTGATGCGTTCTCCAGGGGATACGTCAGCAATTCCGCGCCCACCCGGAGGGACACGAAGAACACTATCCGGCGTCCCCCCGGCGGAGGTCGAACCCGCTTTTTACGGTCCGGCTCCCCGTTTCCGGCGGTAGCAGCTGGTGCCAGAGACTCCGTGGCGGCCGCACCCAAAGGCCGTCGCCAAGATCGTCGAGCAGGCTGAGCAGCTGCTTGCCTTCTCTGACTTCCCGGTCAAACATCTGAAATCTGACATTCAAGATCTCGTCCGGGTCGAGACCTGGTGCCGCAAGGTTTCCCTGGCGCTTAGCCGCGGCTACCTGCTCGTGATTGACTACGGCGGTCTCGACCGCCCGATCTCTGGCTCGAGCAGCAGCTCGGCTCCCAGATCATCCGCTGTCCGGGAGAATCGACGCTGTTGGCCTCGTTGTCTCGCATCCAACCCCAGCGCTGAAGCTGCCACTCTGCTCAATGATCTTACTGTAGCCCGCAGGGGGTTGCCGTCGCAAAAGTACAGATTTCGGGCTCCGCCCGAACCGGTCACCGCTTCGGAGATCACGGAAGCAGCGGGCTGGCGGATCCGCCGGCGATGGCGATGCGAAACTGATTCACGGTGAATAAATCGATCTCCCCGGCCACCCTGACGGCCCGTTGGTGTTCCACCGCCATGTCCTGATCTCGCGCCGCGGTCGCATGTTCGGCCAGATGCCGCCTGCTCCTCCAGCGCCGCCACCGCTGCCCACAGTTTGCTTTCCGCCGACTCCGCTTGGGCAGCCGCCAACGACTGCGGCCCATACTGGTGACCCACATGACAGCGGTAATAGCTGATCTGTGGCAGTTTCAGCTCGGCGAGTATCCCACTACATTCCGGGCACATCATCCGCGTCAAGTGCACCTCATCGGGAAACACAAACCGCGGATCACTGCTGTCTGCCATGGTATCGCTGACGCCACCTGTCGCATGTCTGATAGCGGCCAGGCCTTCCCGCCATTTTTACCAACCAGCTCACTGATGTACTGGCCCAGTCGCGCGCTCGAAACTGCCACAGGCCTGGTGCCACCTGCAACGCCGCCCGCGGCATCGAGGCAGATAGCGCCTCCCCGGTACGCGCCAATTGCCATGCCCTCAAGTCACCTCGCCCTGAAGATGACTTCGAGTCGACATGTTGTGCTCGGGGCTGTCGCTGTTCGACTGGCTTGAATACAGCGGTATCACAGCCGAGAACTATTTTTCCGCGACCAGATCGTTGGTCTCGTCGACGCCTTTGGCGTCACCGGGTCGGATCGCATCCCCTCAGCGGCGGACTTCGAACGGTCGCTGGACGCGGGCTGCGCCGACTTCGACATCCTGTTCCGGTAGCTGAGCGCCCTGCAGCGATCGAGCTGGAAGCGCAAGGCCAGCAGCTCGCCGCGGCCTATCTGGCGATCCTTGCGACCCTGAACTTGTTCTACTACGAACATCAGGTGACGCCCACAGAGCGACCGCGTGAGATCTCCACGCATTGTAATCCGGAAGTCAGGGAGAACCCGCGGTAGAACCTCGCCGTCCACCTGCAATGGGTGCGTGGGTGTCGCGAGGTGGTCGGTGTACTGAAGACGTGGCCCTCCCACCACGTCGGAAGGAGACGTGAGGATGTCCGAAATCAGGATCCCGTCGGGCAACCGCCGACTCGCGGCACGATTGTTCGAACCAGCAGGCGCAGAGACGGGAGGAGGGCTGCTCTTCATCCACGGTCGCGGGAGCAACCAGCTGGGCTACGCCGCCCGCGCCGAGGAAGCCTCCCGAAAGCTCGGCTTGACCTGTCTGACGTTTGACCTGGGTGGCCACGGCCGAAGCACGGTAGAAGGTGCGGAGCTGACACTGAAGGACCACCTGGGGGACGCGATCGCAGCCTACGACTGCCTCCACTCGGCCGCCAGCGTCGACCACGACCGGATCGGCGTCTGCGGAGCCAGCTACGGCGGGCACCTGGCCTGCCTCCTCCTGGGCTCACGACAGGTGAAACGCCTGCTACTGAGGGCACCGGCACAACCGTCCGAGGGCGCGCTGCGAAACCTGCGCGCATTCCAAGGACCCACGCTTATCCTCGAGTCCGGGGCCGACGAGGTCGTGCCCCACGCCATCATCGAGAAGTACCGGACAGCGGCCCCGACGTCGAAACACGTTGCAATCCCCGGCGCAACGCACGTGCTCGACCGAGAGGAATGGCGAGTGGCCTTCATCAACGAGATCATCGACTGGTTCAAAGACCTCTAATTTGCCTGCCTGACAGAGGGCGCCTCCATCTGCATTTGACGACCAGCGGATGTGCAATTCGGTGTGGCCATCGCACTGCTGCCCGACCCCGCGGTAAACGACCGCCGGCTCGGACCTAAACCCCGAGACGTCGCGTGGCCGCGGTGCTCTTGGCGGCGATCACGCACCACGTCGGTCCAAGCATCGCTCGGCAACCCAGCTCGCACTGCACGTGGCGGCCCGGGCTGCCCACAGCTGGCCGGGTACCGACCGGCACGATGCGGACCGCGACAATGGTGCCCGACGGTGGCCACTCCATAGAGGCAAGCCCTCACCTTACGCTTACGAAGACAGGATCCAACCTGCGTGGTTCACTCGATCGAGTGACACACTTGCGGTACTTGCAGTGTGTGACTCGGCCTCACTTTTCACGCGGTTGCCAACCGGCACCGGGTCGAAGGAAAACGAGTGCCTTCGAATTTCAACCTGGTATTTATTAGTAGAAAGAGGAATAGCGCGATGTTGCGGATCATGGCAGACATCTTTTCCGGCCGACCGAACCCGACCTGGGAGGTTGGCGATGAGTCGGAGGTGCGGGCGACGCTTCGAGCCCTCACGGCAGATCGCGGCCTGCTCACGGACGCAGAGCCACCCGAGGGCGGCCTTGGTTTCCGTGGCTTCCGGGTGGAGGTTCTCAGCGACGAGCTTGCCCAAGACTTCGGTCTTGGTGCAGCTACGTATCTTGCCGTCGGCCAGCAGGCTGGCGGCCCTCGCGCAGCTGAGGTCGGGGAGCGGCTCGTCAGCTTGATCGAGCCGGGAGACCCCCGCACCGCCGCCGACGCACCACCACTCGATATGCCTCTCAGGGACTTCCTCACCGAGCAACTCAACCTCTCTGCTGCGTTGGAGTCCCAGAGCCGGGCGTCACTCGCGGACCAAGTCGCACCACCGGCGGAGGAGGCAGCGGCGCCCGCCGTCACCTGCACTATTGAGCTCGGCGCCTTCAACCCCGGGTTCTGGAACAATGACCCAAACGTCAGGCTAAACAACAATTGCTACAACTACGCTAGCAATTGGCGCACAAACACATTCGCACAACCCGGCCGCGGGTGTGGCCACATGTACACCTCAATCACCTGCACCGAGGTGACGCGTGGCGCAATCTGCGATGGCATGCATCATCGCTTCGATTGTTTTCCGGACAGCGAAAAGCCGCGTTACCTCGTGGCGTTGGTGGTAGCGCCTGGCCCCGGTTTCGTAGATTACCATTGGTACCGGAAACAGAAGGAGGGTTTCTGGGGTCACAAGCCTGGCGGGACGGAAGCTCGTAACTGGGACGAGAGCCACAATGTGATCACTAACCCTGAGACCGCCAACCGTGGGCCATACACGATCTTCTGTGGCTACTTCTACGGTTGTCATAGCCAGCAACTGCGGATCAAATGATCGGCCTGTCCGCGGGAGCGGCCCACTCCAGACTAGGCTTTCACGTCGAGGGATGAGGCGAATGGATGTTGAGGTCGATCTTTACAGTGGGCGGCCCAATCCTCGCTTCCGCCTTGAGCCGGCGGCGGCTGCTGTGTTGATGCACCGGCTCGCCGTGCTGCCACCGCTGCCGGGTCGCGCCACACCACGGGCAACACTCGGCTATCGGGGGCTGCGCATCAACGCTGGCGTGACCGAGTCCACCGTCACCGAGATCGTGGTCTCAGGAGGGGCCGTGTTCGTCCGCGACCGAGATGGCAGTGAGCATGTGCTCAAGGATGTCGATCGGCAGCTGGAGCGATGGCTCGTCGAAGCCGGCGCGGGACAACTGGACCCTGATGAGGTCGCGGTGTTGGATCAGGATCTGAAGTCATGAATCGCTCCGGATCGGCCAGCAACACCTTCGATACCGTCGATGACCCCTGGTGGGTGGCATGACTGACCGATCGAGGAACGACGAGAACCCGCTGATCGGGCGCTGGCGGCGCGTCACCAAGTTACCGCGACCGGCCCCACCGGAAGCGACCACATTCGGGCAGGATCCTGGCCTGTTTCCGGAACTGATCGAGTTTTCCGGCACCCGGTACCAGGCGAGCAGGGCGCCGGGTCAGATGTTCACTGTATGGGACGTCGGCAACTACCGGCTCGAAGGCGACGAGCTTGGCATTACTCTCGCCAACGACGCTTTCGCAAATTACCCGATAGAGTTCGCCGGAGACGAATTTACCATCGTTGACGCAACCGGGCACCGGACGACATACCGGCGCGTGCGTTAACTTTCGGTTCAATCGTTCAAATAGACCCTAAAAAACCCTTATCCGTAGGAGGTTGAACCATGCCCGAAGACGCTTACTCAGTGCCCGTTGCCGCAGCTATTGAGGAGATCCAGGATTCACCCGTCGTGCCCAGTCAACCGCTCCCGGCGCCTCCACCGACTTGCAGTGTCACCCTGCTAGACGGCTGCTACCGCCTGCTTATAAGCCGAACCTCGCCGGCCGCACCTTCCGCGGGACAATGCGAGTTGATCGGGCGGAGGGACACATTGTGATTAGTGGAGATTTGTACCTGTTCCCAACAATTTTCGATCAACCCAATCTGTCACCGTTGGCCGAGCCACCGCTATTTATCGACGATTCGACACGCCTGCAGCATCTCGATATTCCGATCTACCCACGCGGCCGGTATCACTCGTATCTCAAGGCGACCGCGGTGCAATTGGTGTCACCCGGCCCGCCACCCTGCCGGGCAACGATCACTTTCCAGCAATACGACTACACCCCACCTCCCTCGGGCTCGTTCAACGGATCCTTCCCACCCTCACCGGGCAGTCGCACGGTCACCGTCCGTTTCAGGAAGCGGCCAGCCCCATCACCACTGTGGCCGGGCGCCTACTACGAGGGAGAGTGGATCGAGGGCGGCGTGTCCAGGGGCAGGATTGAGTTGGGCTGGGTGTCGACGTCGTTTCGCAAGTGCACTGTCGAGATTGACACCCTCGTCGATGCGGTATCGCCTCAGCCCGTACCGGCCCCGGGTGCTTCCGGAACGGAAAGCTTTCAGACGATGCTGACTTCGGCGGCCTGGCAGGCGACTGTCATCTATGATCAGACAGCGATTCCCAAACCAGCCACCGTTCCTGACCACAAGGACTGCTGGACGGACGCCAACCTCCACGCTTTGATGCAGCACGTTCGCAAATCGGGAACTGATCTGGACGCCGAATGGCATATGCATTTGCTCGTCGTCCCCGGGAAGATGGCTTGTTCGCGGGGCAAGATGTACGACTCGATTGACGTCCCACGTGAAGGGGTCGTGAGCTACTCCGACGACGGGTATCCCACCTCGGATTCGGCCTTTTTCGGTGCGGCGGCGAACAAGATGCAACGTCAGGTGGCCCGAGCGTTTTTGCGCAGCGCCTCCCACGAGGTGGTCCACGGATTCAACCAGATCCATCAGGAGCAGGAAGGTGGTGCAGACAACTCGATCATGACGACCACGCCCAGCGTGGCCAACGTGCTGGGCACTGCCACCACCGGCGACCCTGGCGTGTTCCCCGACGACATACGGCTGAAGGTGAACACCCGGGTGCGCCACCACATGGTGCACTTTCCCGACCCCGTGGTGCGTCCGGGCGGTCATACCTTCGCCTCGTGGGCGATCACACCGGTGCCCTCCGCCGATCGCTGGGAGATCGGCCCGGAGTACCTCGCGCTATCCGTGACAGCCGCGAGCGACCGCGTCGAGCTGGGTGAGCCCGTGCAGCTCAGCTGGACGCTCACCAACACCAGCGCTCGGAGTGCGTCCGTTCCGAGCGAGGTGACCAGCGAGTCCACCTATGCGCGCATCACCGTGATCGACGCCACCGGCCAACGGCGTGCCATGTCACCCTTTGTGATCGAATGCGAGCGGTCGCAGATCGCTCCACTCGCCCCGGGCGCCTCGCTTGAGGCAAGCGCGCGGGTCTACTGGTCTACTAACGGCTTCGCCTTCGAACGTCCCGGCCGCTATGTCGTCGAAGTGAGCGTGGACTGGACCGTTGGTGGTGCGCCGATGAGCGTCCGGAGTGAGCTTCCCGTGTTCGTCAACTACCCCATCACAGCAAGTGATAATGAGGCCGCTGCCAATCTGCTGCACCCGGACGTCGGCAAATGGGTGGCCCTCGGTGGCGGTGCCTACCACCTCACCGAAGCGGTCAACCGCCTCACGGCCACGCTCGCAAGCGCCAGCCTGCGTGCGGACGAGATCACCTCAGACGAGGTCCCCGAGGTCAAAGCCCTGCGCGGCTACGCAGGCATGTTGCCCTGAGCCAGCTCGGGGCTGGGTTGTAAGGAGTGGCCGGCACGGGCGAACCTTCATGTCACGGTGCTGCGCCGGATTGGGTCAGCCACAACGCCCAGCACACCGACGACCGCTGGCAACTCGGGTGCCTTCACCTCGTCCGGTGGCATTGGAAGAGCAGACCGAACACACCGCGGTGTGGCTGCGCGGAACCGGTTTCAGGTAAGCAAGTGGCGCGCGCGAGCAGCACTAGAATAAGAACTATGCAGCGAGGCACCGCACTCGCGTGCGTCACTATGCTTTTGTTTCTGATCGTGGGCACGCTCGGCGCGTGCGCTGCGCGTGACGAAGACCCTGGCAGGTGGCCAACCGAGGTCAACTCACCTCGGGTAGGCGACGCGAGCTCTGTTCCACCACCACTGCCTGACAGTCGCTTTCGAGATCAACGCCTGGTCATGGTAGATAGGCAAATCTCGGCCAGAGGAGTAAAAGACGCCAGGGTTCTCGGTGCAATGCGAATCGTCCCACGCCATGAGTTCGTCCCGCGTGACCAGGCGGACCAAGCGTACGGCGACCGGGCGCTGCCTATCGGGGAAGGGCAAACGATCAGCCAGCCCTATATCGTGGCCCTCATGACCGAGTTGCTGAATGTACAACCCGGTGACGCGGTGCTCGAAATCGGTACCGGCTCTGGATACCAAGCGGCCGTTCTCGCCGTGCTGACCGATCAGGTCTATACCGTGGAAATCCTTCCGAAGCTGGCGCGACGCGCGGCAGAAACACTCGATCGCCTCGGTTATGCGCGCGTCCAGACTGCAAACGCAGACGGATATTTCGGATGGGCAGAACACGCCCCGTACGACGGCATCATCGTCACAGCGGCTCCCGACCACATTCCTGCCCCGCTGGTGGCACAGCTGCGAGAAGGTGGCCGCATGGTGATCCCGGTCGGGCCACCGGGGAGCTACCAGACCCTGTGGCGACTCACCAAGCAGCAGGGCAAGGTGGTCTCGGAGAACATCACTGACGTGGCCTTTGTCCCGCTGGTTCGCAAGCCATGACGGCAACCGGGTCGCCGATCCGCGGACTGCCGCCGGCAGCCAAAAGTGCAACCAGGTAGGCAAGTGCAGCGCAGCCGAAGACTGCCGCAAAGCCCCAGGACAACGCGATCATCGGGGCCAGTACGGCACTGATCACGGAGGTAAACCCGTTCACCCCCCAGGCGAGTGGTAGGCGGACAGGTCTGGTCGCACCAAGTGCTGCCAGGCCGCGGGGGAATCCGATCCCCATGAGGAATCCGAGCGGGGCGAGCAACAGCAGCGTGATACCGATGCGTGCCTCGATGCCCTGGGCGAGAAAGTGGGAAAACACGGTCGGCAGCAGCAGGGGATAGAGTGCCACGGCTGCCACTAAGGCAGCGAGCGCAGCGCGCCAGGGCATCTGGGTCGACCAGAAGCTGCCCAGGCCGGAGGATGCCAGCAGCCCACAGACCACGATCGCAAACGACTGCGCGGGATAGTCCAAAAAAAGCACGAAGCGCTGCACCAGCGCCACCTCGATGAGGAGGAATCCGCACCCCAGCGCCGCGAAATACACCATCGGTGGGGCACGCTTGTCGCGCACCGCCCGGTCCCGGTGTCGCCGACGGCGGACGGCGATGGCCGGCACGAACAGCAGCGCTGAAGACAAGGCGATTGTCAGCACCAGCAAAGCGACCAAGATAAGATAGCCGCTTCCCCCGAAGGGCTGCCAGGTCTTGCCGAGCAGGGCGACTACGGTCGGGGTCTGTCTCCACTTGAAGAAGTGAAAAAAGAATGGCCGGCCGTCGCGCGGCGGCGTCACATCATAGTCGTATTGATCGTAAAGAGTCCGCTCGTCCGACATTAACTGGTGGAACGTATCGTAATAGCGATCCCGGTGCAGCACGTTCGCAATATTTGCTTCATCGGGTCGGATCCCCGGGTACCAGACGACGTCAAATTGACGTTCACGAGCGAAATTCTTCGCTAATTCGATTTCCGGCTGCTTGAATGGTTCCTGTTTTGCCAGAAGCAGCATCGTCGAAAAGGACCGGATAGCGATGATCCTCGTGACCGGATCCTTCCCAGCACGTCGCAAGGCGTCCGCCACGAGCACTGCGGCGCGCAGCTCCTCAGTCGGAGGCAGTTGCAGCCACCGATGCACGACCAGCAGGCCGTCGGGCGCTAGATGACCAAAGTAGCCGTCAAACGCCTCTGCGGTCAGCGGATAGGTTTCTGACAGCGAAAATGCCCCGGCAGTTACCAGTCGACGATTCTCCGACAACGCGAGCATGACAAGGTTGAACTCGTCGTGCGAGCGCGCCAAATAGCCGCGAGGATTGGAAACAACAAGTTGCACTCGCGGATCCTTGTAGATATCGCCGGCCTGGGACGACAGGTGCGATGTGAGCTGCTCCGCGAGGAGACGATTGCTCTCCACAGCGACAACGGAACGCGTACCGAGTTCTAAAGCCGACAGTACCTCAAGTCCGCCTCCCGGCTCTAGCACTAAGGTCCGGGAGGCTGGGCGCAGGTGATACGCCAGCGAGGTGGGCAAGCCGTCGACGAAGCTGCGGGTCAGGCCCTCCCGGGCGGTGAGCGGAAGCACGACTTCGCCGTCGACAACGAGGGCACTCTGCTTGGGGAGGGTTGCCTGGTATTGCAACGTCAAGCCGGGAGCAGAATGGATGGTGGAGCTGGAGACGGCGTCGATCCGCGCAGATGCGCTGGACCGACGGTCTAAAATCCGGGTGTCCGGAATGCTTTCTAATTGAGCTAGCGGCTTGTACGGGGAAAGCCTGACGTCCAGCCATGAGGGCGGCTGCCACAAGCCCACCAGAGCCAACACGACAACCATCAACCCGACGAACCGATCCACCCTGGTGGGATAGCCTGTGGGTGCCCGCGCTTCGGGCAATGCGCACGCGAACGCCAGAGAACCAAGAGCAGCCATTAACCCGGCTAGCAGAACTGCCGCGATGGGATCGGCCCGGTCCAAAGCGACGAGAGCAAGCACTGCACCGGCCGCCGAGCCGGCGAGATTGGCCCCGTACAGACCCGGGGCCCGCTGCGGCCAGCTGATGAGCGGCAATCCAAGAACCAGCCCGGCGAGCAGGAAGGCAATTGCGTAGCAGAGCAGATACGCCGCCAGGAGCCCGAGTTGGCCGGGTTCCCAGCCAACACGGTAGGGATCGAACGGAATCACGTTTGAGACGGCATAGCCGCATACCAGCGCAATCGATGCAGCCGCCGCCAGACGAGCGAGGAGCGTGCCGCGTAACGGTTGGCCCGACGGCGGACGAAGTGCGAGCAGGGTCCCGCTCGCTCCGAATCCAAGCAGCCCGAGGCTCATTGCCAGGAACGCAAAATGGTAACCGTAGGCTATGGAGAAGATTCGAGTGAGGGCGACCTCGTACAAGAGCGTCGCGGCTGCGACCAATCCCACTCCGAGATAACCAAGCACTCGTTATCTCCTGCAGCTTCTGCGTCTTGTCCCGGTCCCCGCGGCGGCATCCTTCCTCATGGTGACCTGGTGGATCATCCGAGTACATAGCCCACAAGCAGAAACCTGGCTGTAGACCGTAACCGGCCGCCCTGTGTGGCAGAAGACGCCGGGTTACGCGGTTTCGGCGGCCCACCGAAACTCCGTCCAACCTCATCCTGAAAGCCCGTCCGTAGCCGACTAAGCCCGTCCGTCCCCCGTGGCGTCAACCGCCCAACGGGTAGGGCGACCTCGCTGGCGGCAGCCAGCCTCCGGAGGCGGTCAGCGTCCGCCGCGAGGCGGTCAATCCGGTCTCGCCGAGCAGATCGACAAGCTGAACAATCTCACCCTGCGGCCGGCGAGCACCATGAAGAAGCGCAGAACAGATGATCGGCCTACGACAGCGCAACATGTGGTGTGTCCCCTCAGAGGGACCAAGAGACGAGGAGAGGCAGTCCATGCCCGGTCAAAGCAAAGCTTTGGTACCCACGGATCGACCGGCACGCTACGGCAAGCAGCTCGTCGCGCATCTGGGTCGCCGTAATGCTGGCCACTGGTCTGACAGCGACCAGCGCGGCTGGATCGAATTTGCGAGCGGACGCGCCGAACTGTCCTGCGCATCTGACGGACTCCACCTGTCGATCCACGCGAATGTGGACGATCTTGCGCACCTAGAGGATGTCGTCGGTCGTCATCTCGTTCGATTCGGCACTCGCGACGAGCTCCACGTCCGCTGGTCCCGCAGCGACGGCCAGCCCGGAACCGAGCAGCACAACGATCCCGACTAAGCCGGACGCTCTCCGCGATTCTCGGCCGCAACATCCGAGCGCAAACGGCTCCCTACCATTCAGATCAGTACCGCGGCGGGTAGTCGTCCGGGGTGACCGGTGGCGGCTCTACGACGACCGCGCGCCGCCGCCAGTACAAGGCCAGGCTCACCAACAATCCCAGCGCCCCCACCGCGGCAAGGATCCAGCCCACCAGCTGCAGGTCTACACCTGACACGCTGATATTGACAGCCAGCGCCAGAATAAGTCCCACGGCGATGAGGAAAATGCTTCCGCCGAAGTTCATGAGGGTCCTCCCGCATGCCAGCCAGGAACGTCGGCGCTCCTGAAAATCATCCGCAGCAACATGGTTCGCCCATATATCGGGTTCAGGTCCTGGCACGTTACCACCCAGCTGGTCTCATCGCCACATTGGAAATGGAACCGAGCGGGGGTGGCTTGACCCTGCCAGACAAAAACCACAAACAGTTCGTCAGACCCTATCCAGTAGTGGTTCCATTCACCTGTTCCGCCGTTCTCGTCTGGCTTACGGGCTGACGTGCTGGGATGGCCACACCAGGCACGGCCAGCAAACTATGGCACCGACTTATGAAAACGCTAAACGCTGCTCAACGAGCGCTGCAAAGGCAGTTGGTGCACCGAGCCTTTTTACGGGCAGGTATTGCGGAACGCCATCCCAGTACACCATCCATTCGCCATGGGCTCGTGTCGCGACGGGTGCTCGACGCGGCCGGGCGAGCATCGCACGGCCGGCGATCAGCGTAAGCAAAGACCAACGGTTGACGGGAGCTTACCGTTAGTGCAATCTGACCAAGTGCCTGTGTCTGCCGCGACGGTGTTGGACGCCTTGGGCGATGGGAACCGCCGGTCGATCTTGGAACGACTAGTGGCCGGCCCCCTGCCAGTCGGCGTGCTGGCCGATCAGCTGCCGATTTCCCGGCCGGCGGTGTCGCAGCATCTGCGTGTGCTCAAGGCGGCCGACTTGGTGGTCGTGTCGGTGGTGGGCACGCGCCATCTCTACCGGATCAACCGGTCTGGGCTGGAAGCCGTCCGGGACTATCTCGATCGGTTCTGGACAGCGGCCCTGGACAACTTCGCCGCGCTGGCCGAAGGCGAAGCAGCCCAACCAGCCGACCCACAAGGGTCGCAGCACAGGAGCGCCTGAGATGACCGCAGAATCCACCAAGGAAGTCGAGGTTCATCGGTCGGTGAGCGTGCCGCTGTCACCGGAGCGGGCCTTTGACCTGTTTACGGCACGGATGACCGAGTTCTGGCCCAAGGAGCACTCCATCGGCTCCAGCGCGATCGCGCAGGTCGTGATCGAGCCCCGGGTCGGAGGCCGGTGGTACGAGCGCGGGGTTGACGGCACCGAATGCGACTGGGGCCGCGTGGGCCAGTGGCAGCCGCCGAACAAGGTGGTGCTGCTATGGCAAATCGGTGGCGACCAAGCCGGGACCATGTATGCAGTGTTCGACTCGCCCGAGGGTTGGGCCGGCACCCTGACCCGGTTTACGGAGGCCGCCGGATGACCAGCCAACAACAGCGCACTGCCGATGTGATGACCCTGGCCGCTCAAGAGCGCGCCGAGCTCGTCGACTTCCTCCAGACATTGACCCCGCAGCAGTGGGAGGCAGCGAGCCTGTGCCAGGGCTGGACCGTCCGTGACGTGGTCGCCCACGTCATCAGCTACGACGAACTGAGCTGGTGGGCCACGGTCAAGCGCTTGGCTCGCGGCCGGTTCGCCCTCGGCAAGGCCAACGATGCCGGAGTGGCACAGTACTCGCACCGCCCGCAGGAACTCATCGCCCTGCTGCGCGCACACCCGCGGCCTAGCGGGCTACCCGCCGCGTTCGGTGGCATGATCGCGCTCGTGGACGGCATGATCCACCAGCAGGACATTCGCCGCCCACTCGATGCGCCCCGCGACATCCCCCACGACCGGCTGCGAACCACGTTGCGGCTGGCGCTGCTGGCCCCACCTCTGCGCGCCTTCCAACGAGCCCGCGGCCTCACCCTCGTCGCCACCGACCTGGACTGGTCACACGGCACCGGTCCCCAAGTACGCGGCACAGGTGAAGCACTGCTGATGGCCATCGCGGGACGCGCCCATCCGATCAACGAACTGTCCGGCCCCGGCAAATCCCTACTCGCCAAGCGAATCTGACCACCGCGCATCGGCACGAAGGCTTACTCCAGCGCCTCCGGCATAGGGGCAAGCCACCGCTGCGGCGTTACCCAGGAGACCGCCGAACACCGCGCCCGGTTGGCGGCGGTGAGCGACACCGTCCCCCCCGACCGCAACCAACCGACGATAATCCGGAGATGGACAGCGGAAACACGGCGTTCGTGCTTGGCTGTGCCGCGTTGGTGATGCTCATGACGCCGGGCCTGGCATTCTTCTACGCAGGCATGGTGCGGGCCCGCAGCGCGCTCAACATGATGATGATGAGCATGGTGACGCTCGGCGTCGTCGGGCTGATCTGGGTGTTGTTCGGGTTCTCACTGTCGTTCGGCAACTCCCACGCCGGGCTCATCGGCGGGTTCGGCTTCGCCGGTCTGCGGGTGCCCGGGGTGGTCGGAAAAGGTATCCCGCTGACGGCCTTCGCCATGTTCGAGCTGATGTTCGCGATCATCACCGCTGCGCTGCTGTCCGGGGCTATCGCCGACCGTGCACGGTTCTGGTCCTGGACGGTGTTCATCGCGCTGTGGACGGTGGGGGTTTACGTCCCGCTGGCCCACTGGATCTTCGCGTTCGACGGTTTCTCCGGGGCTCACGGCGGCTGGCTGGCGAACCGGCTGGGCGTGCTCGACTTCGCCGGGGGCACGGCGGTCGAGGTCAACTCCGGGATGTCCGCGCTGGCGCTGGCGCTGATCCTGGGCCGGCGCCAGGGCTGGCCACGCGAGCCGATGCGCCCACACAATCTGCCGGCCACGCTGCTCGGCGCCGGGTTGCTGTGGTTCGGCTGGTACGGCTTCAACGCCGGTTCAGCGCTTGCCGCGGACGCGGTCGCGGCCAACGCGTTCCTCAACACCACGGTGGCGCCGGCGGCCGCAGTGCTTGCATGGCTGGTCGTCGAACACCACCTCGACGGCCGTCCCACCAGCCTCGGCGCGGCGTCGGCTGCGATCGCCGGGCTGGTCGGCATCACCCCGGCCTGCGGCTACGTCGACGCATTCGGCGGCATCGTCATCGGGTTGGCCTGCGGCGTGATCTGCCAGCTCGCGATCCGGCTCAAGTACCGGCTGGGCTACGACGACTCGCTCGACGTGGTGGCGATTCACGGTGTAGGCGGAGCGGTCGGGCTGCTCCTGACCGGGCTGTTCGCGACCACCGCCGCCAACTCGGCGGGCGCGAACGGGCTACTCTACGGGGGCGGTGCCGGCCAGATCGGCAAGCAGGCATTGGGGATGCTGGTGGCCGCCGGGTACGCATTCGTGGTTACCTTCGGACTCGCCTGGCTGATCCGTGCCACGATGGGGTTTCGGGTCGCGCCCGAGGTCGAGGCCGAGGGCATCGACGAAGCCGAGCACGCCGAAAGTGCGTACGAGTTCTCGCCGCTCACCACGACGGGCCGCGCCACGGTGCTGCCGTCCCTCCCGGCGATTCACGAGGAGAGCGCGACATGATGGTCGTAACCGCGGTGGTCAAGCCGTTCACGCTGGGCGACATCAAAGCTGCGCTGGAGCGCATCGGCGTACTCGGGATGACAGTCAGCGAGGTGCAGGGCTACGGCCGGCAAAAGGGACACACCGAGGTCTACCGGGGTGTGGAATACGCGGTGGACTTCGTGCCCAAGATTCGGGTCGAGGTCGTGGTCGACGAGGCGCAGGTGGACAAGACCATCGAAGCGCTGATCGAGGCGGCACGAACCGGAAAGATCGGGGACGGGAAGATCTGGGTCACGCCGGTGGGGACCGTGGTCCGGGTCCGAACCGGAGAGCGCGGTCTGGACGCCCTGTGACGCAGGCCCCGCCGACGATCTCACCAGAGCCTGCACTTGCCGGGTGGCATCAGCGCACAAGCACAGCTGTGCTGGAGCCGGTTACCCGAACACTGCGGTGACAGCGACGACGGGCACCGGAATCAAGCAGGCGACGCGAGGCGGTGCACCGAAACGGCATAGGATCCGCCGACGAAGGGCTGCCGGTCCCATGTCGCCCACCGCCCGGCGAAGGTAAGGCCGCACTGGGCCGCGTACCGGTCGTAGTCGGCTAGGTCAAGCCCGCCCGCCCTGAGCTGGAAGCCGGCGACCAGGACGCCACCGGGTTCGAGGTGGCTGGCCATGTTCGCCACTGCGGCGGCTTCGGTGCCCGGCGCCAGGAAGATCATCACGTTCCCGGCGAGTACCACGACGTTGAACCGGCGCCCCAGATCGACGTCGACCACGTCACCGTGAATCCACTCAAGGTGGGGCGCCTTGTCCCTGGCTTGCTGCAGCATCGCCGCATCGAGGTCGACTCCCACCACAGTGAGCCCTCGCCGGGCCAACTCGATCGCCACCCGACCGGTACCGCAGCCGGCATCGAGCACGGTCATAGGCGCAGCGAGGCGCAACGACTCCACGAAGTCGGCTTCACCGTGGATGTTGTCGCCTTGGGCAATCAGCTGAGCCCACCGGTCGTCGTAGGACCCCGCCCAACGCCCCGCGTTCGACGACCAGCGCGTGACGTCTCCGCTCATAAGACCCGACTGTACGACTATCACCAAGCGCTCACCGCAACCCCCGCACCCCGACCCGTGAGAAGCCCTGCAGATCGCTGCCCAATCACCACACTCGCAAGCGAACTGCGCTGCAATCGTGATCAGCCGCCATGACGCCATACCGGCTCTATGCACCCGCCACGCAGCGAGGATGATTTCATGGTATCCGCTCAGGCGGGATCGCGGGCGCCGGCGAGACCGTCCGATGGCGCGGCAACGGCTGAATAATTCAGCCTTCGGGTCCCAATTCGCATTGGTCCAATTTTTTCCGGAGCTGCAGCAAGGCGCGTGTTCGAGTAGGGCCGATCCCGCCGACCGGGATTCCGATAGCACGGGCGACAGTATCGTAAGAACAGGGGTGGTCCGCAAATAGCATCCGCAGCACCGACCGCTGCCGCGGGCACAATTCATCCACAAGTTTCCACAGCACGCGACCGGCGTGGCCATCGATAGTGCACTGCTCCGGGTTCGCCGACGGATCTGCGATGGTTTCCGTTGCCACAGTCAGGAGGTCTGGCCTATTTCTAGCGTGGCGCAAGATGTGTAGACATTCGCGGCGAGCGGTAGTGACGAGCCATCCGCCCAATCGCTCAGGGTCTCTCACCCGATGTATATTTTCGGCCAATCGCAACCAAGTCGACTGTATCGCGTCGAGCGCGTCTGCCTCCTGGAGCCGAAATGACCGCACGGTCGCAGACACCAGGCCGCCGTAGCGGTGAATGATCTCGTCCCAGGCCGCCGGGTCACCCTCGCCGATCGCAGTGAACAGCTCAGCCATATCTCTGGTACGACCAGCCGGGGAGCATTTGATAGTGGCAGTTGTCATCGATATAACCTCTTGAGTTTTGCCGGCCAAGATCGCATCGTCGCATCGGGACGACACCGCGACATCGCAAGAAGAATTATTAATGAGCTTTTACAGCTCTCCAGATACGCGCACTCGCCGGCCCTGCCGGCAATCTGATCGCCTGATCGCCGTTTGTGTAATCTTCATGATGCTGCCCTCCAGTAGCTGGTGCTACTTGCCCAGGGCTGAGTGTGAAGGCGATACAGCTTGGTGAGCTGAGTAGTTAGTTACTCACCTTGAGGCCGGCGTGAGTACTCAGATGCTGTGGGTGGCTTGTGCAGCAGGGCAGCAAGTTCGGCGCGGTCGGTCGTACCCAGCTTGGCGCAGGCGCGGTAGAGGTGGTTTTCGACCGTGCGGACCGAGATCACCAGCTGCTGGGCGATCTGGCGGTTTGACAGTCCACCTGTGGCCAGGGTGACGATCTCGCGCTCGCGGCGAGTTAGCGGCAAGGGAGCAGTGATAGCAGTCAACGCGGGCGTGCGGGCACCTTCGCAGGCCTGCGCCAGTCGGTGGGCGTACGCGGCTGCGGCATGCGCAGAGCCGCGTCGGTCCTGGCGACTGTATGCGGTCGCGGCTTGGGCGGCGGCATCAGCAGCCAACAGCAAGGCCCCCATCGCCTCCCACTGGGCCGCTGCGGCACAGAGCGCGTCACCATCATCGGCGGCTAGCGCAGCCGCATGCGCCGTCGCAGCACTCGCTCGGGGGCCATCAACGTGAGTCGACAGCTGGGCGAGCCGATCGCCTACTGTTAGGTCACCAAAGCAAACGGCGGTATGCAGAGCGAATGCTTCCACCGCAGGTTGGGGATGCAGGGCAGCTACCTCGGCGGCCTGGCGCGTCAATGCGACGGCCCGGCTGGCGCTCCCGCCCGCTGCGGTTACCCACGCCTGGGCCAGCAACACATCCGGCTCTGTCAAGACGTAGACCGGATGCCGCGCAGCCGTCATCGCCTCAAATGCCTGACGTGCCGCAGGTGTTTCACCGCCCATCGCTAAAGCTGCGGTAAGCCCCACTAACCCGAAGAATGACCAACCGCCAGGATCTGCGCCCTGGATGCCCGCAATAGCTTGGCGGTACCACCGTGCCGCTGTCCGGACCTGACCGCGGGAGATTGCCACCAATGCGCACATGAAGCTGGTCACCACATTCGCCGGCCCGGGGGTGTCCTGGCAGCGCTCGCGGTACCGCCGGGCAGCCTGGTCTGCGCGATCCAAGTGGCCGCCCAGGATCAGCGCCCGCACCCAGAAGAAAACGCTGACCGCCGCCTGGTGCAGCCCGATCTGGTACGACTCGACGAGGTCGTCGATCCGACGCAAAACCTCATCCACCCCGTCGTGGCACCCCACGGACGCACAGGCCTCCAGGCGGCCGAGCCCTCCGCATGACACGGCCAGTCCCCAACTGGCCAGTTGCGTAGCCGCCGAAGAACAGCGCGGATGGGCCAACACCTCGGCTGCCGTTTGAGCGGCCGGCACAGTGCGACCGAGAAAAGCATCAACAACCGAACGCATCGCGGCTAGCTCCAAGGCGGCGGCGTCATCGGCAATGGTGCCCCCGACTTCGTCGAGCACTACCTCAGCCTCAGCCGGACGTCCCAGCGCCCAGACCAAGCCGTTTACTCGATGGATCGCTGTCCGAGCTCGCTGGGCATCGGTGCGGGCCAAGGCGCCGAGCGCAACGAGTTCAGCGTCAGCCTCATCTCCCCTACCCGACCACGTCAGCGCGTTGACCAGCAGCAGCCGCGATTCGAATTCACCACCTGCGGCCACCGCCGCCCGCGCAATCCGCCCGGCCAGAGCAAAGTCCCCCAGTTCGGTCGCCCGGCGAGCAGCCGACGTAAGTAACACTGAATCTGCCTGCAAATCAGAATCCAGCATCAATGTCGCGCGGCGCAGCGTGTCGCCGGCCCGCCGCCCACCGGTATCGGCTAGCGCGCATGCAATGCGCCCGCGTAGCCGACGCGCGTGCAACACGCCCATCTGCCCCCGCTGGAGCTCCCCGTACAGCGGGTGGGCCAGCCGGGCCTGCAACCGCCGTCCATCGGGGTACACCTCAACAAGCCCACGTGCCTCGACCTGCTCTACCGCGGCCGGATCAGTCAGCTTCACCAACAGCGGTATGCCCAAGGGCTCGCCAATGGCCAGCACATCCAAGACATCCCGCTGGGCATCAGGAAGCTGACCGATCCGAGCTGACACCAGTTCAACCAGCCCCGGCGACAGCGCTGGCTCGCCTAGCCACCGCCACATGCCGGTAACCTGCTGTAACCGCCCGGCTTCCAGCTCGCCGTCAACGAGCTGTTGCAAATACAGCGCATTGCCCTGGGTAATAGCCCACAGCCGGCGTGCGGTCGCGTTATCCACAGGTCCGCCCAGCCTGGCCTCCAACAATGCCGCGGTCACACTTCTGGACAGCGCCTGCAGCTCCAAGCGAGGTAGATGCCCATCTTTCCATAACGCCGTCACCGCGTCCGGCGCAGTTTCACCGGTGCGCAACGTGAGGACCACGCTCGCCGTCCGGTGCACGACCAATTGATGAATCAATACCGCCGACAGCTCATCCAGCAGATGTGCGTTGTCCACCCCGATAACCACACCGGACCGCGATGCCCCTGCCAGCAATGCCTGGCTGGCCTGACCCACCAACCGAGCCGGATCGGGGCCGAGCATCCGCAGCGTGGCGACAAATGCACCCAATGGCAAACCCCGCGCCGAGGCCGTCGCCACCGCCCATCGGATCAGTGCGCCACGCTGCTCGGCCACTGCCAGCGCCTCCCGAGCCAACCGGGTCTTGCCCACCCCAGCCGCGCCGGCCAGCACGATGCCCATCGACCCGTCTCGACGACGGGTCAACTCACTGATGCGATTGAGTTCATCGGCTCGCCCAGTCAGCGGCCACCCTCGGGGCACACTTAAGCGGTAAGGGCCCACCATAAGATCTCGGGGCCCGGAAGTGTTCACAACAATGCTTCACCCTTCCCGCGTCCCGGTAATCATTTCGCACCTTTCACCAGCAGCGACAAACCGAACGGTATCGCACTATCGACAGGTCACTTCTCCTTTGCTTGTCCAGCGAGCTCAGTCAAAGGCCAGGCGGGTGTGACAAGAAACCAACCCAGTCCCACCATCGATACCCACTATGCGGTTTCTCACAAGGACGGCAACTACCATGAAAATCAGGTACGACGAATCCCACCTGCCGCCACGATGGCGAGGCCACCAGTGCTGGCCACTGCCACCGAACCGGGGGTACCGCAGCCGCAGACGATGACGATGACGATGACGATGACGATGACGATGACGATGACGAACCCTGCCAGACTCCGCCCAGCACACAAGAACAAGAGCACAACCAGATCCGGCAAATACCTACCTAGCCTGCCTCAATCGGGTGAAATCGTGAACCTGGTCAGCGTGCGAGTCACTCGCCGCTGCAGACGGCCAGCACCGGGCACGGCGCCTGCTCGATGACGCCCCTTGCGGTGCTGCCAAGCAGCAGCTCGGCGAGCCGCCCTTGCCGGTGCGTCCCGACCACGACTACGGCGGCATCGCGCTCGTTGGCTAGGCGCACCAGCGTGTCCGCGACGGTCACATCATCGGCCACGACAAGACCCTCTGCTTCCAACCCACCGTCGATGGCAAGGTGCACGCCCCAGCGAGCCAGCCGTTGCGCCTCTTCGTACAGTGCGTTGTCGAGCTCGACAGCAGTACGAAGATCAGGACTGCCTAAGGGCACGTCGAATGCTCTCGTAGGCAGGAGCGTGAGATCGAAGGCGTGCCCGGCTTCCCACACCACAACGACCAGCGCCCGGCGGGTGGCGAGCAGGGTGGCCGCCTCGCGCACCGCGCGCTGGGATGCCGGGCTGCCGTCGAAGCCGATGATGACCGGACCAGAATTCATGGTCCGCTCACGCTACGCCAGTCTTGATGGCGATGGGTCCCCGATTCGATGGGAGGGGACATTGTCGGCATCGCCATCCGGCCAGCCGGTGAGGGCTCCGGACCAGCCGCAGCAGTGTGGCGTTGGCTGGAAAGCTCAGTGCGGAGGAGGCGCCACCTGGTTCACCGCGTCGAGGAGGGCATGGTTGAAGACATTGATGTCCCTGCTGCCCGCGAACGCCGCGATTGCGTCGTAGAAGCCCTGCTGGAACTGCGGGCTTTTGATTTCACCGTGCGTGATTGAGAGCAGGACAGGCTCTTGCGTGAACGCTTTTGTCGCGGACTGCTGGTAAGTGGACAACGACTGCACGTCCACGTCACTTCGTAATGGCACGGACCCCTTCTGCTTGTTGAACGCCAGCTGGGTGGAGGCGGTGGCGATCGTTGCCAGGAACGCTTGGGCATTCTGCAGATTCTTGGCGTTCTTCGCCATGACGAAAGTGTCAACGACGGTCAGAAATAGATTGTCGGTGCCGGGATAGGGCATGTAACCGAAGTCGGTCCCGTCCTTGGCGCCGTCCACGGCAAGTTCGCCGTACGCCGAGTCGTTCATACTCTCGAAGGCACAACCGCCCGCGGCGAGTTTTCTCGTCGCCTGGTCCCAGGTCAACGCGCCGGCTTCCGGATCGGCGTAGTCCAGCAGCTTGCTGAACCGGGTCAACGCCTGGCGAACCTGCGGCCCGTTCCAGTCCAGCCGGTCGGATGTCAGGCGTGCCCATCCGTCGGCGCCGATAACGCTCAGCAGCGTGTTCTCGAATAACTCGGCGCGGGCAAAGGCGTCCTTGGCGCCCAGGCATAGCGGTACCACCCCGGCCGCCTTCAGCTTGGCCAGGTCGGCGAGGAGCGCATCGGCTGTGTAACCCCCAGCCGGCACCGCAATCATGGCCTCATCCAGCAATCTCTTGTTGAACCACAACATGTTGATCCGGTGCGCTCCGGTGGACACGCCGTATTCGTCGCCGTCCTCGGAGACGGCTTGACGCAGGTCATGGCGGATGACCGAGGACAGGTTGCCGCGTTGGTAAATCGAGCTCACGTCGGCAACCTGTCCGCCGCCGATGTACTGCCTGATCGAGGCGCCGGGATGGGTCTGCCACACATCGGGTGGGTCACCACCGAGCAGGCGGTTGGCTAG
>JAJPIR010000229.1 GCA_021324675.1 Actinomycetota bacterium | reverse complement strand
GGGGACACGCTGTGCACGCCGGGGCGGGCACGCACGACGCACCATCCCGTTCACCCGTCTGTAACGCTCAGTAACAGTGAGCCTCTCCCTACCGTGATGAGACGGCGAAGTTGGTCCACCGCCAAAAAGATCGACAGCCTCACCCCAGGGGAATTCCCCCGCCAGGCTGGGTAGCCCACCACGACTGACACCGCGCAGCTCGCCAACGCTTTCGCATTCTTCGACGCCGAGGTACAGGGCTGTGGGGACGACGGTGGCTCGGGAGTCACGAGGGCGCTACCAGCCATCCGGTGAGCCGGGTTTAACCGGAGAATGGGATCTGGCCGCAGGAACTGGATCCCAGCCATCCGGTGAGCCGGGTTTAACCGCAGGCGCGGGATCAGCTGGTGGTGGCGCGATCGGATGCGTCGCGGCTGCTGGAAGCGGTGCGGGGACCGGATTCCCCCGCCGATGAGGCAATGTTGTCGCCTTGAGTGGTTTCGGGGATGACGGTGCCGGCTGAGTTGGCGTCGCGATCCCAGGCGCCGGGGTGACCAGGGCCGGGGGCGAGGGGGGTGCGGTCACCGGTGGTGCGGGGGCTAGCTGCCGTGCGGTAGGGGCCAGTACCGGCTGGGGCGCTGTCCTGGCCGGTGCGGCGGAGACTGTGCTTGGGTCGTGTTCTTGGTGGATGACCAGGGTGGTTAATACTCCGACGATAGCCACGGACAGCGCTAGCCCGACCAGCAGGAATTTCTCTGAACGCGCCCCGTAAAGATTCATCTCATGCCCCGCCGGCTGCGACCTCGGTCGAAAACTAACCGGATACACTAGAAAACCGACCCCGATGCGCGTGAGGGAATACCAGGAATCCGCATTGTGGCCCGAGTTAAATCCCGACGCACGCCTCGAACTCGCCGCGCTACAAGCGCGATGTAAACTGCGTGGACCCCTCTTCGTCGTGCTGCCCCGACCGCGTGTTCAAGGTAGTTTGCTGTTTAGCTGCGGTCAACCTCGGGTCACTGATGGGGTGAACGAACAGGCACCGCGCCCTGTTTTCGCCATGCTCGACACCGCAAACGGGGACGAATACTCACGATCAACTACGCGCGGTGTGCTGTTGGCGTGCTGACCATTAGCCCCGGTAACCACGGTCAGTAGCGGACTTCCCGCAGGTCGGGGCCTCTGATCACGCGTCGGGCGCAGTCTTGCAAGCCGCCGTGCGGTTGGATTCTCAACACCCGCTCCACGTACTGGAGGCTCAGGGCTACGGCGCTGGGCGGGGGATGTCGGTGTCAGGCGCTGGAGTGGTGATCAGTGCGGCGGCCTCGGCACGGAACGTTTTTGATGAGCATGGTGATGGCGCGCGAGGCCTCCTGCAGGGCCTCGTGGGCGTGGTAGGCGTGCATCATGGCAGGGGACCAGGGTCCTCGCCACCGGCGAGGAGCCCTCTGTCGTGGCTGCGCAGAGCCATCTTCAGCACGAGCTCAGGATCGTGCTGCGTGTTCGCGGCGATCACGAAGGTGAGGCCGCCAGTCTGGACCGAAGGTGCTCAGGGCGAGTCGTCTTGGTTCGTGCCGGGGGCCCTTCCTGCGCGGCGGTGGCTGGGTCGGCTGTTGGTGGGCTCGGTCCGCGCGTGCGGCAGCAGCACCACCCGCTGCCGGGTGGCTGGTAGGGGGCCAGGGGCGGTCGCCGCCGGTTGTCGCGCGCTCGGCGTTTGGCTTGGCGGTGGCGCCTGTGAGGTCCCCCCACCAAGCTCGCAGCCACCGGAGGGACCGGCCGTGGCGATCATCCCCTGCAGTCCCGTGGGTTCCGACGGCCGACCACTGGATCCGGCCGAGCCGGTGCTCACCGGAGGATGTGCAGACCAATCCACGAGTGTCAGCCACGCCGAGCGGACCATTCGGGGCCCGCTTGGCGACATCAGCGGGACACCTGCGCGACGCGCTCTAGTAGATGACCGCGACGGCCATAAAAGGCCCACGACTACCCCCGGATGGCTGGCGCTCGGTGCTCGGCAGGGCCTTCTTGACACCGGGGTCCGGGGCGTGCGTTACCGATAGTAGTCGGATGCGCCCATACAGAAACGCATTCGCCCGATATCGGCGCGTCCACCGAGCAGGTAACCCACCTGGATCTTGGGTGGAACTGGACTTATCCACCGCGATCCCAGCCGTACCGCTGCCTGCGGACAGCGGGACCGGGGTGCCGAGAGTGTAGGTGTCCACCGCGATAGCCGTCACTGTGCCGCTGCCGGCGTTGGCGACGTAGGCGGTCCAGAACCCGGTGGCATGAACCACGGGATCAACCGGGAGTCCTGATGGTCGCCCCCGTACCGACGACCTCGACTGCTGTCGCCGGTGAGCTGACCGTCCCTACGGCCCGGCGCCACCGGGTTACTGATTCATCGCCGCCCACAGGGCTGTCCCCGACACATCGCCTCACGGTGACGAAGGTAGTGGTCGAGGAGGCGGCGTTACCGCTGGTGGGTTTCTCCGAGCCGCCTCCCGAACCCGGCTCTGACGATCACCGACGCCTGCACCGGACCCCGGCGGTGGGGTGCAGCGTTGGGCGGGAGGGGGAAGTGCTGTCAAGGGTCCGAGGAATCATGATTCGTGGAATATTTCATTTCACCAAAAATGATCTGACGCGAATTGTCGGTTTGACACTCTCAAATAGGACGCGTACGTTGGTATTTAGATCAGCGTTGCGAGGACAGCGCTGTAAATTTTCTCCGGATCATTCTAAGGCTATTATTTCAGGGAAGCAGTATGACTACTTTTGAGAAACGGTCCATCGGCACCACCTACGACGAGCGCGACACCCACCAGGATCGCGACAGTTATCATCAGCGGCGTGCGAGCGTGGCCACGGCCGACAATTTGATGTCCGCGTGGACCATTGCTTTCTACGACTACGCCGAGCAAGTACTGAAGGCTCAGCGCCGGTTCGC
>JAJPIR010000217.1 GCA_021324675.1 Actinomycetota bacterium | reverse complement strand
TCCCCTGCGGTGCGCTTAGCGGAAAGGACTATCTCGTGTCGATGACCCTTGTCTTTATCCTGATTGTCGTTGTTGCGGTGGTGATCGCGGGTGGCGCAGCCTTGTTCTTCGGGCGGCGGCAGCGTTCGCGGCGCTTACACCAGACCTTCGGTTCTGAGTACGACCGTGAAGTAGCCGGCTCAAACCGCGGCGCGGCGGAGAAGGATCTGCGGCAGCGTCAGAAGCGACACAGCGCCTTCGATATCCGCCCGCTCGAGGACGCCGAACGAGACCGCTACCGCCGCTCGTGGGATCAGCTGCAGTCCCAGTTCGTCGACTCACCCGCCAACGCGGTCCGTGAGGCGGACATCCTCGTCATCTCGATCATGCGTACCCGGGGTTACCCCACCGACGACTTCGACCAACGCGCGCAGGACATATCGGTCGAGCACCCCGAGGTCGTGCAGCACTACCGCGACGCCCACCGGGTCGCGGTGGCCCAGCAGAGCGGCGACGCGGGCACCGAAGAGCTCCGCAAGGCGGCGATCTCCTACCGCTCGCTGGTCACTGCCCTGCTCCATGACAAGCCCGACAACACCCAGCAACACCGCACCGGGACAGCGAACCCGCCCACGCCGACGAATGAAACACGACCGCGTGCCGGACGCTCTAGTGCCGAGCACGCCAGCACCGAGAACGCCACCACCACTCAAGGGAGCCCAACATGACCACCCACGACTCCAGCCCCATGGCGACCACCCCCGCCGACCCGGCCCCGGCCACTCGCCGAAACGGTGTACACGGCGATGCTGTGAACGGCGGCGCGGGGAACAGCGATAGCGCGCAGCCCAGGTTGATCGATGTCGGGCTCACCGCCGATTACCGCGCCCGGTGGCAGGTCGTGCAGGGCAATTTCATCGACGCACCTCGTGACGCGGTCACCGATGCCGACGCCATGGTCGGGGAAGTCCTCGCCCACGTTGGGGCCACGTTCGCCGGGCAACGTAAAGCACTCGAGCAAGGCTGGGCTGACGACGCATCCGACACCGAAGAACTCCGGATTGCGCTGCGCCGCTACCGCACCTTCTTCGACCGCCTCCTGACCCTCTAACCGCACGCACCACCAGGATCGGCCCACAGCACCCCACAAGGGAGAAAAGAATGATCGCTCTAGGTGTCATCTTGCTCATCGTGGGCCTCATCACCGGGCTCTCGATCCTCACCACCGTCGGGGGCATCCTGCTGGTCATCGGGCTGGTGCTGCTGGTCATCGGAAGCACCGGGCACGCCCTCGGCGGGCGCCGCCACTACTTCTAGACCGACCGCGACATCGGACTGTCGGCCCAACCCTGGAACAGCCCGATGCCCGTGCAGGCCCCGTGCCCGTCACGCGGGTGGCGGGCTCTTCACCCCCAATACAGCGGTGGGTTCCGGTTGCCGCTATTCCAGCGCCGGAGCCCATCGTGTTCAACCTCTTACCCAATCCGGGTCACCTCGTAGCTACAGAGAAACGCCCGGTTCCGCACGATGACGAGGAAGTAGACCGTTATGAGTCTCGCGAACAAGTTCAGCAACAAGGTTCAGGAAGTGCGCGGGCGTCTCAAGCGTCGCACCGGTGACCTCACCGGCAATCCACGGCTCCAGACCGAGGGCCGCGCCGATCAGACGGGGGCCGACCTGAAGCAGGCCGGTGAGAAGGTAAAGGACGCGTTCCGAGGGCGGCGGACTCGCGGAAACCGCCGACACTGAGCCACCGATCTTTACCTGGCGGTGCTTGTGCCCGGCGTACACCGGTGCTGTACTGGGAGAGTTCGTTATCCAGGAAGGCGATTACGCCCGCCACATCCGGGATCGAGCGTCGCCGCACGCGACGCCGGCCCCGGGTATGTGTAGGTGAACCCGGCGGCGCCCCAGACCCTGACGCTCCTCATGCCCCATCGCGCGCTCCACGAGCCGCAACCGAAGGAGACGTCATGCCCTACCCCGCGTACGGGCACCAGCCAGCACAGGCCGCCGCGTTGACCGTGACGGTCACCCACCCAGTCACCGGGGTCGTCCTGCTCGGTCTCGTCGGCGAGCTCGACCTGGCGACCGGTCCTACTCTGGACTTCCATGTCGCTGACGTGCTGCGCGACCCCGGCTGCACGCACCTGATCCTGAACGTGAGTCGTCTGAGTTTCTGCGCCGCCGCCGGGCTGGGCAACTTGCTCCGCGCCCACGAGATCGCCGACCGCCGCAACATAGCGGTGTGCCTGATCAGTAACCCGGTAATGGATCGGCTGCTGACCTTGACCGACCTGCGCAATCAGTTCGTCACCGTCTCCTCTCTCACCGCCGCCCTCGACGCCGCAACCGTCACCGTCGGGGACACGAGGTGGGCCCCGAAGTGCCTCGTGCAGCCGCGATCCGCGGCGAGCCCAGATCGCGGCCACCCCGCGTTGAACCTGAGCTACCAGACCGAGCACAACCTGTTCCCCAGCATGCCTAGCTCCGCGCTGCGCGACGCGCAGCCGCTGGTCCGGGACTTCTGCGCCCCCCACGAGCTGCCTTATCAGGGAGCGAGCCTGCTGTGCTCCTACACCCAGGTCGTGAGCTACCTGCGCGGCGTCGGTGCCATCGCCGGCCACCTCGAGTGATGGTCAGGCGTGCAGTGGCGGCCGTGACGGGGCGCCGGTGATGGCAACTGATGTGGGTGACAAGGCCCACCAGGTCGGGGACAAAGCCGAACAGGCCGGAGACAGTAAGTCGCTGGAGATCGGGGCCCGGGCCGGGTTGGTCTCCTACGGTGCCGTGCACCTGCTGATCAGCTGGTCGGCGCTGCAGATCGCCTGGGGCGGATCGGGTGGTGGCAGCGCGGACAGCTCCGGAGCCCTGACCACCCTGGCCAAGCAACCCTTCGGCCGAACCCTGCTCTGCGCGGTTGCCGTCGGTCTGGTCGCGCTCGCGCTCTGGCAGACCAGCGTGGCGATCTGGGGGTACCGCGATAGCGAGGGCGCCGCCAGGGTGCGGGAGAAAGCCACCAGCGCGTCCAAGGCCCTGGTGTTCCTCGCGCTGGGCGC
>JAJPIR010000108.1 GCA_021324675.1 Actinomycetota bacterium | reverse complement strand
GCGGGCCCTGGTACCTGTGGTCAGACGGGGAGGCTGAGCGGTGCAACGACGTGTATCTACGCCGTGGTCGGGTCTGACACTTTTACCGTGCCGGCTGGGGTTGGGTCAGTCGCTGTTGATGTTGTGGGTGCTCAGGGTGGGCATTACTTCGTTGCTGGTGACGTCGCGCACGGTGGCTCGCCGGCTGGGGACATCACGGGTCGTGTGGGTGGTGGTGGTGGTCAGGCCAAGGGAATGCTGACCGGTCTGGTAGGTGGGCAGGTCGTACAGGTGGATGTGGCTGGCAAGGGTGCCAACGGCACGGCGGCGAGCCGGTCTGGGGGCATGATGAATGGGCCGTCGGGTGGGTCGGGAGCCGCGGGGGGCTTTGGTGGTTCTAATCGTGGTGTGGTCGGCGGTGCGGGTGATGCCAGTGGCGCTAACGGCGGGACGGCTTTTAACGGGGGTAATGGCGCCGGTGGTGGTGGTTCGTCGGACGTGCGGGTGTCGGTGGGCGGTTGTGCGGCGCGCAGGTGTGCGTTGTCTGATCGTGTTGTCGTCGGGGCGGGCGGCGGTGGTGGTGGTGGCACGGGTGGGCAGGGCAACGCGCTGGGTGGTGCGGGTGGCAGTGGCGGCGGCGTTATCGGCGCCGACGGCGGTGGCACGGTCGATGGTGGCAACCATGGGGTCTCGGCCAAGGGCGCTACTCAATCGGCGGGTGGGGCTGGGGGGCTCAACCCTGGTCGGCGCAATCCTGGTGCTCATGGTGACGATCCGCGCTTTGGTGGTGATGGTGCCAATGGCGTCTCCGGTGCGGGCGGTGTCGGGGGTGCTGGGAACCGTCCCTGTACCGGCACCCAGGATCCGCCGTGCTCGGGTGGTCAAAACGCTACGAGTGCCGGCGGTGGGGCGGGTGGTGGTGGGGGCGGTGGGTACTTCGGTGGCGGTGGCGGCTCTGGCGGGGGCGGTACCTTCGGTGGCGGTGGCGGCGCCGGTGGCGGCGGGGCAGGCGGCAGTGCCTACGCCGCAGCGTCTGTCACCTCCCCCACGCTGACCGCAGGCGTCAACACCGGCACCATCAACGGCGGCAACGGACAGGTGACCATTAGCTGGAGCGGATCGGGCGCCAACGGTTCGTCCTCGAAGGGTTCTGTTGCGAACGGCTCTCCTGCGAACAGTTCTCCCGCGAACGGCTCTCGTGCGAACGGTCCTTCCGCCAACGGTTCTCCGACGAACGGTTCTACCCCGGACGGCTCTGGTTCGAGTGGTTCTGGCTCAACAAGTGATTCTGGCGCGACACCAGCCCCGAGCAGCGTCGGTGGGCAGTCGCCAGGACCGACCGCCCAGACGTCGTCCGGTGTGGTGGACACCGGCGGCGCCGGGGGCATCGACGGTGGCCACCACCTAGCGCTGCTCGCTGCTGGCACGGCATCGTTGTTGCTCGCGATAGCCGCCGCCGCGGCATATGTCATCCGCAGGCGCCGCCGTTTCAAGTCCCCGCGGGACGGGGCCCGGCCTGCTCGGCACCGGGCTGGCTGACAACCGGGCGCCCCATCCGGGTCGGCGCTCACCGGGTGAATCTGGCACGAGAGGCGTTGGGGGACCGATTACGTTGTCAGTGGTAGACGCCAGGGCAGGTGGTACGGGTAATCGCGCCGCGGCGTTGGGTGGGCAGCCGGTCTTGTTCAGGGGGCGGCTGGTTGTGCTGTCGGGCTGGGATCGACGGGCTGCAGTCGTGGTTCGATGTGGGTGTATTTCCCACCGCGCAGAAGGGACGCGAGTGCGGCTATCAGGCAGGCGGAGACGGCGAAGCCGAATGCGATGGTCAGCCCGTGGGAGAATGGTCCAGAGATTAATACAGGGAAGAAGCTGCGGCCGGTGAGGTAGGCGGCGTGCCCGGCGGGCACCTGGTGTAGTGCGGCGGGTCCGAGCAGGGTCTGGACAGGGTTGTAGCCCAGTAGAGAGGCGAACAGAACTGATACTGGCGGCAGTGCCGCCACCCGCGCCGCATCTGCGGTTGGTACGCCTTGAGTGATCAGCCCATCGAACATCGTGTGCGGCAGAGACGCGGTCAGTCCGGAGATCATGAGGCTGAAGAAGATCCCGATAGAGAGCACCATGGCCGCGTTTTGAAACGTGGTGCTCATCCCGGCGCCAACCCCGCGCTGGTCTGGGGGCACGCTGTTCATGATGCTGGCGCGGTTGGGGGAGGAGAACAGGCCCATTCCGATGCCGTTGAGCAGCAACACGAGGGCGAACTGCCAGTAGGTGAAGTTCACCGGGAGCAGTGCTAGCAACACGAAGCTGCCCGCGGCCAGGATCATCCCGCCGGTCGCGAACGTTCGTGCTCCGAACCGGTCAGACAAGGCGCCTGACACGGGACCCACGATCAGGAAACCCGCCGTAAGGGGCAGCATGTAGATACCCGCCCACAGCGGGGTGGACTCGAAGCTGTAGCCATGCTGGGGCAGCCAGATTCCCTGTAACCAGATGATCAGGATGAACATCAGTCCGCCGCGGCCCAACGAGGCGAGCAGGTTGGCCACGTTGCCCGCGCTGAACGAGCGGACCCGGAACAAGGTGAGCCGGAACATCGGTTCGGCGACTTTGGTCTCGGCCACGCAGAAGATCGCTAGCATCAGCACGCCGCCACCCATGAGGGCCAATACCAACGGACTGGCCCAGCCCATGGTGTGTCCCCGATAGGGCTGGATGCCATAGGTGATGCCAGCCAGGATCGCGATCAGTCCGACCGCGAAGCTGAGGTTGCCCCACCAGTCCAGTCGCGCCGGCTGCCGGACCCCGGTGTCGTGCAGCTTCAGGTACGCCCACACGGTGCCGAACACCCCGACCGGCACTGACACCAGAAACACCCATCGCCAGTCGATCGGCCCGAGCACCCCACCAAGGAGGAGACCGAGGAACGTGCCAGCGATCCCAGCGACCTGATTCAGACCCAAGGCCAGACCACGCTGATCGACCGGGAACGCATCGGTGATGATCGCGTTCGAGTTGGCCATCAGCATCGCGCCGCCAACACCTTGAAATATCCGCATCACGGTCAGCCACAACACGCCAGCACTACCGTGCATCCACGTTACCGACAACAACACGGAAAACACGCTGAATACCGCGAACCCTGCGTTGTAGGTCGCCACTCGACCGAACATGTCACCCAGCCGACCAAAACTAACCACCAGCACGGCGGTGACCACCAGATATCCCATGATCAACCACAGCAGCAGACCAGTATTGCCTGGTTCCAACGGGTTGATGCCGACGCCACGGAAGATATCCGGCAACGCGATCAACACGATTGAGCCGTCGATCGTCGCCATCAACACGCCCAGTGTCGTATTCGACAGCGCGATCCACTTGTAATACGGGCTGGCCGTGGCAACTGCGGCCCGAGCTTGCCGCCGCTGCACGCGACCCGACACGGAGGGTGTCACGACCATGAGCCTCCAATTTCCCAAGTTAAGTGCCGAATTTTACTTAGCCACGCTAACAGTCGAGGCGTACTTGCGGCTGTACGTACGCTGGGAATCTTGCTGACGTCAACCCTGTCCGTGACGTGGAAGCCGCAGCTGTTATGGCGGACGGACCATCAAGCCGGGTCTGGTCTCCATCAAGGGCCCGTAGAGTACGGCGGCTCCGTGGAAGTGTTACCCGATAACGACCTCGCGCGAAGGTGTTAGGTGTACCTCGACAGCGTCGCAGACATCTGGCTGGCCACGGCGTACAGCTACTTCATGGGTACCCCACCGAGGTTGATCCACCCTAGAACCCCGCGAACCAGGTCTCGGCCGCTGTCTTAGCCGTAACACCCTGAGCATTGCCCAGCGCGCCAAAGATGTCGGCGAGGTCCTCAGCGAGCACAACAGCCAGCGCGACCAATCCATCCCGGTCACGCTCGGTAGCAACCCGTTCGATTACGGCACGGACATCAGCGCGAGCCGACTCACGGTCGGTGTCCGCGAGGACAGCGGTCACCGCGAGCTGGACTGCGTTTCGGTAGTACTGATCGGTATCCATTTACATGACCTCCACCACTTCCGTCGCGGGTGCCGCGACCATCGCTCCGATTGCTTTATGTCAGTCAGCCGACAGTTTTTCGAGCGTGTCGGGCTGCTCGGTGGGAGAGTCTCCCAGGGCAGCGGTGTGCGCCGGCTGCGGAGAAGGAGAAGCTGGCATCTACAGTGCCACGCTTGTCTTGCCACCCGTCAACACATCAGACCCCGGCTGACTGCGCCCCTTGCGGCAACCTAAACGCCAGATTGAATTACCAAAGGCGTACCGGCGGTCGCCGCGGACAGGTCGAAAATCGGACCATTTTCACAAACCCCTCCGGCGCGGCAACCCCCGCGCTGCGCCGCACCGTGCTACAAGCGATGCGTGATACAGCGAGACACATCATGAGGGCCGCGCTGCCTCGCGGGCTGCGCATGGCTTTGCTCACGGTGCACATCACGGCTGCGGCGCTGTGGCTGGGCATGGATACCGCATTGATCGCCGTCACCGCAGCGCATGCGGTTATCCCGGCGGGACTCGGCGCGGCGATGCTGACTTCGGCGGCAGCGACCACGCTGGGCACCGGATTCGTGCTTGCTGCCTATCGACCCTGGGGACTGCGGCGCCATCACTGGATCGTCGCGAAGGTGCGGATCAGCGCAGTGGTGGCCGCGGCTGGGCTTACCAGCTTGAGTGGAATTCTTGACCCCTTGTCGGTGCTGGCCGCGCGGGTTTGCGCGCTAATCGCGCTGATTGCGGCCATCGCGGTGTCGGTGACCAAGCCGTGGGGGCTTACACAGGTTGGTCGCGCCGCGGCGGCCAAGCGATCGGCGGGCGGCGCCTGCAAGCGCACATACCAACGCACCGCCGAAGTGATCACCTCCGGCGGAAACCGGAACCCGGCGAACGCCGAGACCGCCACCGAAGGGCAGATGCAGCGGGCGGCACTCATCAATCAAGCATGACAACTGCTGCTCCCCATACTGGCACCGCCTACACGCGGACGGACACACGGGCGTAGGGCTTGGCACACTCGAATGTCCGAAATGCTGATGAGTGGAAGGAATGTGCTGCAGGTGTGTGCCTACGGACTCGAATTGCCGGATTCGGGCAGCGGTGATCGAGAGGCATTACCCTGCGAGTATGAGTCTTGATGCGGTGGGGCGGCATCCGGTCGCCCTGGTGGAGTTTCCTGCCGATGACCCCGAGCAAGCACTTCGCTTCTGGGTCGGCGTGCTGGGCGTTGACCTCCAGGAACGCCAGGCCGGCGAGGGTGACGGCTGGCAGACGCATTCAGGCCAGACCGAACTCGGAATTCACCGCCGCGGCGCAGGGCCTGGGGACCGCTTCTCGCTGCCCTATTTTTCCGTGCCTGACTTGTCGGCGGCATTACGGCGAGTAGAGGAGTTGGGCGGCTCGGTGATCCATCCGCGACCGCCGTGGGCGATCTGCCGTGATTCAGAGGGGAACCCCTTCGCCCTCATGGCGGCCCAGCAACGGCAGCGGGCCTAGCAACGGCAGCCGGCTCAGCAACGGCCGTGAACTCAACCACCATTTGAAGATCTTCGTCACCGACCCGATGGTGGGCGCGGGTTTACCGCTATGGCTTCCCGCGGGATCAGTCATCCGTGAGGAGCTCGAACGGCTCGCGCGGGACGACAGCCCGTCGTCATGATTCATCGCGGCACCGTCGGTGCGATGGAACGCGTCGTCGCCGCACTGCTGGAGCGCTACCAAGGCCGCCTACCGCTATGGCTGGCTCCGGTGCAGGTCTGTGTCATGCCGATCGGCTCGGCCCACGATCGTGCCGCCCACAACCTCGTCAACGACCTGCTTGCCGCGGGCTTGCGGCCACGACTGGAGACCCAAGGGTCACTCGGATCACGCATTCACGCCAGTAGGCAACGCCGCGACTGCCTGATCGCCGTGCTCGGCCAGGCCGAGATCGACGCACACCAAGTCCAGGTCACCGATATTGCCGCAGGATTCAATGGTCCCGTCGCCCGAGACCGGTTCATTCACACGCTGCAACGCAGCCACTGCAATCGTGTTGCAACCCTGAACTGGGCAGTACACCGATAACAACCTGTCGGCAATTCACCGAGCCGTAGAACCGTCCACTCGAAGTCTACCTACGCCTAAGGCGGTGGGATGACTGGAATAGGCCGGCCCAGTGTTGCAGCAAACCCTCACCGACTATGAGTTCCTGTAATGCATCGATGATCGGCTGGGCGGGCGGAAAGTCCATGTCTGCCACCCATGCCAGTATCACGTCGGGACCCGAACCGGTGCCACTTGATCCCGCGTTTGGCGCGGAGCCGATCAAGGTCAATTTCGTCGAATGAGCTTCGATGGGGCCCTGGACCAGCTGGCTCGCTCGTGGACCTCAACATCTGGTGCTGGGGGCATCGGTCCGCTGCCATCTCAGCGCCTTCCTGCTCGGCCATGGCAGGCGCCGTCGCTACGGTGATCGCCAAGGATGTGGCCGAGTTCATGCAGGAGGCTGCAGTGTTCGCCCGCCCCCACCGTCTCGTGCCCAACCTCTGCAGGGGCTCCGATGGTAGCCGCCTGCGGGCGAGGACATAGGGCGTGCGTAGCTGGACCGAGAATCTGCGATTCACCAATAATCATCAAGGCAAGCCCAGTCGTGATCGAAAAGAGGTATTCTGCAGCTCATCGTGGCGCGCATACAAGACAAATACGATGGCTGGTCGAGAACTATCTCTGAATGCCGCGCTAGGATGCCGGTGGCTTCGGCTGAGCTACCGTGGAAGCATTCGACTAACGCGTAAATCTTGACCCGCTTGCATGTGGTCAGCGGTAGAGCTTCGGCGATATAAGTGGCTTACGGCGTGGCAACGCTTTGGGCTCGACACGAAGAGCCTGGAGGAGGGACGAAGGATCTTGTACCACCAAACAGCGAGACCCGCCAGGATTGCACAGTACTGACTGCAATTAACTTCAAACAGAGTGTCAAGTAGTAAACGGGCGCACCGGGGGTTGCTGACTACATTAAGCGACCACGCGCATGCGTGCAGTCAGACATCTGGCTACCTACACCGATTGATGTGACGATGCTCACAGTTCTCGGCGTCAACGGCTATAGTGATCAGCATTAGCCCTTCGTGAAAGTATGCGGTCATGGACAAATACGGCTCGGGACACCGTATCGAGTCCTGCAATGATCAAGCTTTCCTGCCCCGCGCCGTTCCCGATGCATACGCACCTTCTTCGCAGTCCCCGTCCACTGTGCTCATTAGTGCCCAGGAGTGGCACACCCTTGAACAGCGCGGGCACCATCGCGCCTACCAGCGAGGTCAGGTGTTGTTCTCCGAGGGGGATCCGGGTGGAAGCGTCATAGCGCTCAAGGGCGGCCGGGTGAAGGTGTCGGTTCAGACACTGCACGGACGTGAGCTCTTGCTGGCGATCAAGGGGCCCGGGGAGCTGCTGGGTGAGATGTCTGCTCTCGATGGCCGACCCCGCTCTGCGACGGCTACCGCTATGGAGGCAGTGCAAGGCCTGGTTGTGTCGTCCAGCGTCTTCCAGGAAGTTATCAGTGAGCATCCGCGGATCGCCCTGCGATTACTAAGGGCGCTGACGTCGGAGTTGCGCAACACTGATGAACTCCTTGCAGATCGTGATGCTGGTGACACTGTCAGCCGCACAGCCCGCCGGCTTCTGCAGCTGGCGGTACGGTACGGAGAGCACAATGGAGGTACCACCCGCGTCGGCCTGTCCCTTAGCCATGACGACCTCGCCAGCTGGATCGGCGTAAGCCGGGAGGCGACGAGCCGCGCCTTGAGCCAGCTCCGCGCTGCTGGCTACATCGTTACCGGTCGTCGCTCGATCACGGTGGTCGACCTGCCGGGGCTGCGTCGTTATGTGAGTTGATTGAGCTACTGGTCGATCTTCGGTGACGGCGGTAACGACGCGCGAGTGTTGCGGCTTGGGCGAAGCACACCAGGTCATCACCCGTCTCGCAGCGGTCGATTCGAAGACCTGTGTGCCGCGCCTTGCGCTGGGATGGTCACGGTCCGTGATGCTAGACGTGCTAATTCCTGCTGATTTGAGATCGACAGTAACCAGGATCACTGACGGGGCGGTCAGGCGTCTCCGAAGCTGTGTGGCAAAAGTCAAGTTGATTAACGCCTCGTGAAGGAGGCGACGTCGATGACAACCGCCACGGTAAGTCGCACTCCCGCTGACGCCGCAGACAGCGCGACCGACCTGTTGCAACGGGTCGCTGACAAAGACCCTACGGCTTGGGACGAAATCTTGCACAGGTACGGCAAACTCGTGTCCGCAACGGTGCGTTCATTCCGGCTGCAGGAGGCCGACGCATTGGATGCGGTGCAGATGACTTGGCTACGTCTGGCCGAAAACGCTCACCGGGTTAAGTTTCCCGAGCGGCTTGGCGGATGGTTGGTCACGACCGCCCGCCACGAATGCCTTTACATTTTGCGTCAGGCCAGGATCGCTGCGGAGCTCCTCGACACCAAGTCAGAGATTGTTCCCGAGTGCCCCATCGGCCCTGAGCAGCACGTGGTGGATGCTGACACGTCTCGATGGTTGTGGAAGCTTGTTGACGAGCTATCGCCGCGCCGGCGAATCCTGCTACGGGCGCTGTTTACAGAATATCCTCGGCCGTATACCGACGTCGCACACGCCACCGGGATGCCCCCAGGTGGAATCGGGCCAACCCGGGCACGGGCATTACGGCAACTGCGCAGCATGCTTGATCGGCATGAGTTGGGAGCGGAAGTCTAGCGCTGTGTCGAGTCGCGCACTGATCAGCTACCCCGCTCTGGCGGTAATGAAGAAAGACCATTAATTGGACAGCGTCTGTCCCGATTGTGATCGCCAGCGCGTGGTGTCAATCGCGAACCGGCCCGGACCCAGTGTCGCGATCAATAGGAAGATCCAGCAATACAGGATGGCCAGCTCCCCGTGGTTCTGCAAGGGGAGTATGGCCTGTGGCTGGTGCACCGTGAAGTAAGCGAAGGCCATCGCGCCCGAGCACAGCAGCGCCGCAGGCCTGGTGAATAGTCCCAGCAAGACGAGTGTGCCGCCGAAAAGTTCGATCACACCGGCCCACCAGATCGGCCATGAGCCGATCGGTGCGGTGCCCCCCTGCCCGTCAACACCCCCGATTACCCCCCACAAGATCTTGGCGCCATGGCAGGCGAACAGAAACGACACCACAATCCGCACCACGGATAGCAATCCGGCGTTCCGGTGTGGCAAGGGCTGGTGTTCAAGGTCAGCTCGGGTCGCCGAGCGGCTCGCGCGCGATACTGACCTGCCGGTAGCGGTCATGGGCGCCTCTCACTCTAAGGGCAAAGATTTTGATTGATAGAGAGCGTAAGGCGCCCATCTTGTTAGGTCAACATTAGTTAGCATTAGAAACTGACCGGGATCGGCGGGGCTAGCAGCAGGCAGCGACCAATCCGAGTCGTCATCCATGCCGGCTGTTGTCGTTAGGTGACGAGTCTTCAACTGTTGTCGTTGCGTGACGAGTCTTCAACAGACGGGGTCTGGGTGGGGGAGTGATGCCGTGCTGGGCTGCGCTGCCCGGCGCATCGAAGGTAACGTTCAGTTGCGCCGGGTGCCGTAGAAGAAGACACGGCATCGGTCAAGTTAGCTCCGCGTGGCGGATGACGACACGGCGACACGCCGTGGTTCTGCTGGATTGTGATGTCGGACAGTTAGCTCAGCCGTGACGCTGCGTCTAGGGATTCGTTAACGCGCCATGAGCCCTTCGCTGGCCGCAGCTCTCGCCCACCTGCCCCGGGTCCCCCGTCTCCCCAAGCGGGTCCGATCGTCCGTGCTCACCGTCCACGTCGCCGCCTCGGCGGGTTGGCTCGGTCTTGACGGGGCACTGGTCGTGCTAGAGGTAATCGGCCTCAACTCCGCTGACCCGGCGTTGCGAACCGGGATCTCCGTTGCGATGACCGCCATCGCCTGCTGGGTGTTGATCCCCTTGGTTTTGACCTCGCTGTGCACTGGGCTGGTGTTGGGCCTGGGAACGTCCTGGGGCCTGGCACGACACTGGTGGTTGGTTGCCAAGTCCGGTATCGCCGCTGTACTAGCGGCCACCGGCGTGGCGCTCATGCTGCCGCGCCTGTCCCAGGTCTTGGCCGGTGAGGGCGAGCCCATCCAGGTGAAAATGCTCGCTTTGCGATCGTTCGCGCTGGTACTTCTGCTCCTCGCAACGGGCATCTCTGTCGTCAAGCCGTGGGGCAAGACCCGGTTGTCGTGGTCCCGCAAGACTCAGACCAAGACTGCTATCCCGGCGCCGAGTAAGGCGCGCGCCACGGAGCCTGTGCCCGCAAACCGCGCCGACGCACCCGACGCGATCCGCGCGCAGCAGGCTCGGCCGGCCCAGTTGCACGCCCTGCGAGCGCTGCATGGCCAGCGCGGCCTTCCTGCGTTGCCCGATGAGCTTGGGGCGCGTGGCTGCCGAGTGCTGGTCATCGGATCCCGGACGTGGATCGATCCCGCCACCGCTGCCGACACCTCCGCGGTCGATCGATCAAACGGCCGCGTAGTGACCCGGAGCCATTCGCAGCGGTCTTCCCGGTCAAGTCGATCAGTCGTCCGCACGCGAGCATAATTCTTAGGAAGCGGCAGGGGCCCCGGTCCGATCGGACCGGGGCCCCTGCATTTGGCCTGCTTATGGAATATGCCCAGCCCGACATGCAGACACATCGGGCTACCGAGACTGCTTTTGCAGCCGGTATGCCTCCATGTCGGGAGGTGGGGTTGGATTCGCGGATTCACAGAAGCTGATGCCCTGAGCGTTGCCGGCCTCCGGCAGGGATGATGCGAAGGTGGACCTGACCCGGCTATCTACCACCGAACTGACCGCGCATCGTGAGCAACTGCGCCGCGAGTATGAGGTGCTCAAGGCACGGGGGCTTGCTCTCGACCTCACCAGGGGCAAGCCTTCGGCCGAGCAACTGGACCTGGCCGAGCCGCTGTTGCAGTTGCCAGGGCCTGGCCATTACCAGGCCGCAGACGGTACTGACACCCGGAATTACGGGGGCCTCCAGGGGCTGGTGGAGCTGCGAACTATCTTCGCCGAACTACTCCAGGTGCCTGCTGAGCAATTGATCGCCTTCGGCAACTCCAGCTTGGCCTTGATGCACGATTGCCTGGTGTATGCGGTGCTGTTCGGATTGCCCGGGTCGGTGCAGCCATGGGGATCAGGTGGCACCACGGCGTTCGTATGCCCGGTACCTGGCTATGACCGGCATTTCGCAATATGCGAGCAACTGGGCATCGAGATGATCAGTGTGCCGTTGACGGCGACCGGCCCGGACATGGATGAGGTGGAGCGGCTGGTTGCGGCAAACGCTCGGATCAAGGGCATCTGGTGCGTACCGAAATACAGTAACCCCTCCGGCATCCGGTACTCCGAGCAGACCGTCGCCCGCTTGGTGGGCATGCGTACCGCCGCCGACGACTTCCGGATCTTCTGGGATAACGCCTACGCCGTGCACCATCTAACCGCGATTCGCCACGAGATCCCCGACATCTTGCAGCTGGCCGCCGCGGCTGGGCACGCCGACCGGCCGTTCGTGTTCGGCTCTACGTCAAAGATCACATACGCGGGAAGCGGGGTGGCCTTCTACGGCGCATCCAGCCGCAATGTGGACTGGCTGATCGGACACATGAGCAAACGGGCGATCGGCCCCGACAAGGTCAACCAGTTGCGCCACGTACTGTTTTTGAAGAGCTCAGCGGGCGTGCACGCGCACATGGACCGGCACCGGGCGCTGCTGAAGCCGAAGTTCGATCTCGTCCAGCGGACACTCGCCGACCAGCTCGGCGACAGCGCGGTGGCCAGCTGGACGGTGCCCGAAGGCGGCTATTTTGTGACCCTCGACGTGCTGGATGGCTGCGCCAGCCGCGTCGTCGCGCTAGCCGCTGAAGCGGGCATCGCGCTCACCCCGGCAGGTGCGCCCTTTCCGTACGGTAAGGATCCCGATGATCGGGTAATTCGGCTTGCGCCGTCCTACCCGCCCTTGACGGAGCTGGCTGAGGCCCTGGACGGGCTGGTTGCCTGTATCAAGCTGGCCGCAGTTGAGCATCTGCTTGATGCCGCGGTCACGATGTGATCGGCGGGTCGACCTGGTTGTCGTCAGAGATTTCGGTACCGCACACGCTGCACTTGGTCGGCGGGTCGCAGTCGGCGAGCTGCCCGCAGGAGGGGCACACTCTCGGCAACCAGCAGGCGGCATCACCGCCTTCGTCGGGCTCGCGCGCGGTCACGGGCAGCTGCCTCCCAACACGTCGGCGAGCACCGCGGCATGGCTGTGCTCGATGTCCCGAGTTGCGGTGAGCAGCGTCAGCGGCCGATCCGCGGCGAGCTGGCGCAGCTGAGCCACGGCTGATTGGCTGGCCGGTGCCGCGAGTTCAGCGCAATAGCGGTCGCGGAACTGGGAGAACTTATTCGGATCGTGTCCGTACCAGGTGCGTAGTGCGGTGGACGGAGCAACGTCTTTGATCCAGCCGTCCAGGTGGGCCGCCTGCTTGGACACTCCTCGCGGCCATATCCGGTCCACCAGCACTCTTGTCCCGTCTTCCGGATCCGGCCGGTCGTAAACCCGCCGGATCCGGATACTTCCCTCGGTCATGACGACGTATTGCCCCGACAGTGCCCGCTACATGCGTTCGGGCGCCGCAATGCCCAGCAGGGTCAAACCCTGCCGTAGGGTGCGAGCCGACAGCTGGCACAGCGCAATGCGGTTGGCGCGAACAGGTCCGGGTGCCGCCAGCACCGGGCAGGCTTCGTAAAAGTCGGTAAATGCTTTCGCCAGCTCGTAGAGCTGACCGCAGAGCCGGTGGGGTTCCAAGTCGCGCCCCACCTCGGCGAGGACGTCGGCGAAGGCATCGGCAGCAAGGATAAGTGCCCGTTCCGTGGGATGCAGCGGCAGCGCCGGGTCAACGTCGATCTCTGCATTACCGGCCTTGCGAAGGATGGAGCAGATCCGGGTGTGTGCGTATTGCAAGTACACCCCGGTATTGCCGTTGAACGACACCATCCGGTCGACGTCAAACACGTAGTCTTTGGTGCGCGAAGTGGAGAGATCCGCGTACTTGACTGCGCCGATGCCGGCCTGCTCGGCGATCTGCGTCAAGTCCTCAGGGGTAAGTTCTTGAGTTTTCTCCGAGACACTGGCTTTCGCCTGGTCAACGGCAGCATCCAGCAACTCCATAAGCTTGACGGTGCCACCGGAGCGGGTTTTGAACGGGCGGCCGTCCGGGCCGAGCACGGTGCCGTAGCTGACGTGGGTGGCCTCGATGCCGTCGGTAAGCCAGCCAGCGCGGCGCGCCGCCTCGAAGACGAGCCGGAAGTGCAAGGATTGGCGGGAATCGACCACATAGAGGATGCGGTCTGCTTTGAGGTCACGGATGCGGTACCGGATGGTGGCCAGGTCGGTGGTGTCATATCCGTAGCCGCCATCCTGCTTGCGCACCATGAGTGTGACCGGGTTACCGTCCGGGCCAGTGACTTCCTCCGAAAACATCACCAGTGCGCCGTGGCTTTCTACCGCGATACCGTCGGCGGCCAGCTCGTCCACGACGTCCGGGAGCATGGAGTTGTAGAAGGACTCACCATCGGAATCTTCGGGCTCCAGCAGCACGCCCAGCCGGCGGTATATTTCCCAGAACGCGAATTTCGATTCCGCGACGATCTCCTTCCAACAGGCAATGGTGTCGGGGTCGCCTGCCTGTAGCGCGACTACCCGGGCTCGGGCGCGCTCAGCGAAAGCCGGATCAGCGTCGAAAGCGGCGCGGGCGGCGCGGTAAAGGTCATCCAGCGCGGACACAGTGGAGGTGCTGGCGCCCAGTTGATCATGATGCCACCTGGCGTCGGGGTGCTCGTCGAGGTACTGGATGAGCATCCCGAACTGGGTGCCCCAGTCGCCGAGATGATTCTGCCGGATCACGTCCGCCCCCAGGAAGCCCAACACGCGGACCAGGCAGTCTCCGATGATGGTGGTGCGCAGGTGGCCGACGTGCATCTCCTTGGCAATATTGGGCCCTGAGTAGTCGACGACCGTGCGCCGGCCCTGTTCGGGACTGCCAACGCCGAGACGCGGGCTGGCCAGCCGCGCGATGACCTGTCGCCACAGTGCCGGCTCGGCAAGCGTCAGGTTCAGAAATCCCGGCCCCGAGATGCTGGCGTCAGCCACTGACGAGCCGGGATCGGCGTTCAGCGACTCAGCGACAGTAGTGGCCAGCTCAGCCGGCCTGGTGCGGGTGCGTTTGGCGAGACCCAGGGCAGCATTGGACTGGAAGTCGGCGTGCTCTGAGCGCCTGACTACGGGATCAGCGCCGGCTACTTCCGGGACCGCTCGGGTGATTGCGTCGGACACCGCAATCTCGACGAGCCTGATCAGTGAAGGCACCTCGTGCTCAGCCACCCGCGGCTTCCTCCTTGAGTGTGTCCGGTCCCTGGTGTTTCCAGATCATTGTCTCAGGCTGTGAACCGCGCGTGCCCGGGCACGCGCTGGCCTTGCCATGGCGAATGCTGTGTGTACGGGGTACAAAGGCATCGCTGGGCGGCTACGGCTCGCCGCACGAACATGGCGGATCAGCGGAGGGCACGTGGACATCTGGCCTGGCTCGTCGTACCCACTGGGTGCCACCTACGACGGCGGCGGCACCAACTTCTCCATTTTTTCTGAGGTTGCGCACCGTATCGAGCTGTGTCTGTTCGATGACAGTTGTCAGGAGACGCGGATCACGCTGCCCGAACGGGATGGTTTTGTGTGGCACGGCTATTTACCACGGGTCGGGCCCGGCCAGCGCTATGCATACCGGGTACACGGCTCGTACGATCCTCCCGCCGGCCTGTGGTGCAATCCGAACAAGCTCCTACTCGACCCGTATGCCAAGGCGATCGATGGACGCATCAAGTGGAACGAGGCGCTGTTCGCCTACCGGTTCGGTAATCCCGACTCGTACAATGACGAGGATTCCGCGCCGTACGCGATGACCTCGGTAGTGATCAATCCCTTCTTCGATTGGACCGACGATCGACCGCCACGGATTCCTTATCACCAGACGGTGATTTACGAGGCGCATGTCAGGGGCATGACAATAAGCCATCCTCGAATCCCCAGTGATGTTCGTGGCACCTACGCGGGTATGGCTCACCCAGTCATGATCAGGCATCTTCGTGATCTCGGGGTGACCGCCGTCGAGCTCATGCCGGTACACCAATTCGTGCACGATTCCACGCTGATGGATCGTGGGCTGTCCAATTACTGGGGCTACAACACCATTGGGTTTTTCGCGCCGCATAACGAGTATGCGTGCTTCGGCACTCGAGGCCAGCAGGTGCAGGAGTTCAAGGCGATGGTGCGGGCGCTGCATCGCGCCGGCATCGAGGTGATCCTCGACGTGGTCTACAACCACACCGCTGAAGGCAACCACCTTGGACCGACGCTGTCGTTTCGGGGGATTGACAACCGGGCCTACTACCGGCTGGTCGAGGGTGATGAGAAGCATTACTACGACACCACCGGCACGGGCAACAGTCTCAACGTCCGCCACCCGGAGCCGCTGCGGCTGATCATGGATTCGTTGCGGTACTGGGTCACCGAGATGCACGTCGACGGATTCCGCTTCGACCTGGCCGCTACGCTGGCCAGGGAGTTCCACGAGGTGGACCGGCTGGCGGCATTTTTCGACCTGGTGAATCAAGACCCGGTGGTCAGCCAGGTAAAGTTGATCGCGGAACCGTGGGACGTCGGGGAAGGCGGTTACCAGGTCGGCCGGTTCCCGCCGTTGTGGACTGAGTGGAATGGCAAATACCGGGATACAGTCCGTGATTTCTGGCGCGGTGAGCCGGCCACGCTCGCAGAGTTCGCGTCCCGGTTCACGGGATCATCGGATCTCTATGAGGCAGACAATCGTCGCCCCATCGCCTCGATCAATTTCGTCACCGCGCACGATGGCTTCACCTTGCACGACCTGGTGTCCTACAACCATAAACACAACGAAGAAAACGGCGAAGACAACCGCGACGGCGAAAGTCACAACCGGTCATGGAACTGTGGCGTCGAGGGTCCCACCGAGGACGGCAAGATCATTGCTTTGCGGGAACGCCAGAAACGCAACATGCTGACCACCTTGTTGCTTTCTCAAGGCGTTCCGATGATCTCGCACGGCGACGAATTGGGCCGCACCCAGGACGGCAACAACAACGTGTATTGCCAGGACAGCAAGACCAGCTGGGTGGACTGGGACGATGCTCGCCATCACTCAGTCCTCACCGAATTCACCGCTGCGCTTACCCGGCTTCGCGCTGCCCATCCGGTTTTTCGCCGGCGCCGGTTCTTTCAGGGCCGCCCGATCCGCGGCTCCAATATCGAGGACGTCGCGTGGCTACGCCCTGACGGGCAGCAAATGAGTGAGGAGGACTGGAACGCCGGGTTTGCCAAGACGGTCGCAATATTCCTCAACGGTCGGGGCATCCCTGAACGCGACCATCTCGGCGAACGGATCATTGACGACTCCTTCCTGCTGCTCGTCAATGCCCATTACCGGCCGATCACCTTCACCCTGCCTGACGCGACGTACGGGAGCAGCTGGGAAATCGTCGTGGATACTGCCGATCCGCTCCTGGCCAATGCCCGGCGCAGGCAGCGCGACGCCGTGCCCGGCGGCCGGTTACGGGTGCAGGCCAGAGCGATGCTCGTGCTGCGCTGCCAGTACTGAGAGCCCTACAGCCACTGCGCGACGCCGCCATGGCTTGAGCAGGTCCCTCTCCGGTGCTGGCTGAAGCTATAGCTGCCGTCCTTGCATTGAGCAGTGGCGCCAGACGGTGGGGCGGCGGCTTGCTGGAGCCGGTGTACGCAGTCGCCGCCGCTGTTGCGGTAGTAGTTCGCCTGCGCAGGCGATGCTTGTCTGTAGGGGTGTGTCAGGTGCGGCTGCGGCAAGAGCAGGGGATGGCATCGCGTGCGGCGCCGGTAGCGGCGTGGTCTCCAGCGTGGTCATCGTCGGGCCGGCAGCAGGCGTTGCGGAATTGCTACGCTTCCTGTGGAAAATTGCGGTGTTGGCCAGTCAGCCCTGACTGCGTTGCTAATCGCGCTCGGATGTCCTGGCGCAGCCGGTTTGCCGAGCATTGCTCGAAGTGCCGCCGGTATCGCACCGATCACCCGTGTTCTCGTTCAAGCGCTCGGTGAGGGCGCCACAACCGCCGGATCTGTCACACCGGCTGCCTCTGGCCCCTGCCCCTGCTCTCCTTTCACTTGGGAGCACGCGGCATGAGAAGCGGGGCCATCAGCGACGGGACGTCCACGGTGCCGCTGCCATGGCCACCACCTGGCTAACCGCTCCGGGATCGCGCCCGACTACGTTGAAGGAAATCTAAACACAGCGGATAACCAGTTCTTTACTTACCGTGCTTCTCTTATGGCACTGACGTAACTTCGATGCGGCATTTGGGTGACTATGCCGGCGGTAGGTCATGCAGGTCCCTGACGCGTCGATGACTATGTTAGTGATGCTCGGAGCAAGGCGAGGGCAACGATGTCAGAGGCTGGCAACGCTTCGGCGCGATCAAAGAAGTCTTGCGCGGCCGCCGATAAACCGGTATGCGAAATAATTGATCACAGCTCGATGCCCAATCACGGCTCGATACCCCATCGCAGCTCGATATCCCATGGGCCGAGATTGACGTCAGGCGATAACTTGGAAATAGGCAGTGACCTGTGGTCGCGCAGTGTACCGATTCGTGCGGCCGGCAAACGGTTATACGTACATTCATCAGATTGCTTCTTCTGGATGGCGGGAACGGCGTTTTAGGCGCGCGGCAACAGTTCCATAGCGATCGAAGACGTCTGGCGTATTTCTATGGCTACCTGTGATCACCAATCTGATTGCTGTAAGTATTAGCTCCAGAATACTACTTCAAGCTAAGCGTCCCAGCGCCCGCCTGTGTAGCGGACGCAACTCGGACGAATTCGCACAAACGGGTGCATGAGCACCGCGGTCCGGCGGTGACAAGGCTGTTGGTTGACGCGATCCTACGGACCGTAGGCCAACCATATGAGGTGTTACCGATTGTGGGCCTAGGGGTTTTCTAGGTCGATGTCAGGCCAATCTCGCAAAGCGCGAGGCGGCCCCGTCGCGCCAAAATTTGGTAACGGTGGATCAGCTAACCATCCTATTAAACGGCTGCCCCGGCAGGTGGTGCGGATCAATGTGTCGGCGACGATCGGCGCCGTCTGCCATCTCATGCGTCAACATGGCATGACCGTTGTCATGTCAAAGGTGTAGAAGAGGGCTATGTGTACATCATCCGTGTTATAGGTCTACATAATACAGGGTACTTCGAACATAGACTCCCAGCTGATGACCACACCCCAGCGCCCGAATAAAGTAGGGCATGTTGACAGTACCGGAACTGTTGCCACACCTATTTTCGCATGAAGGACACCGCCATGTACCGACGAATCGTAACCCGCATAGTTCCCCTGCTGCTGGCTTCTCTGGCGCTCTTGGCTGCCGTTGCTCCGCAGGCTCTGGCCGCCTCGCCCGCCTCGCCTCAGGCGGCCGCGACCGTTAGGGCCGTTACTACCCCGCTCTTGCCACAGGACTACCGTAATGATTACAGAAGAGGCTTCCGAGACGGTTACCGTCAAGGTCATGACGACGGCCTGGTAGATGGCAAGTTGGATTGCGGGCGCAGACATCACCCCGGTCGTGCCTGGGGACCGCGCTCTCAGAGCGACTATGATCGTGGATTTGCGGACGGCTACTCGAAAGGTTATGAAGCGGGTTACTCGCGTTACTGCGGACGGTGATCGTTCGTAACAGGAACCAGGAGCTCGCGTGGTATGAAAATGCCCTACCCTAAGAGCGTGTCTCATTTGGCTTTGGCGAGTTTTTTGTAGCAGGTGAGCACGGCGGCGAGGGTGAGAAAGGCGCAGAACAGGTGGGCGTGGCGTTCGTAGCGGATG
>JAJPIR010000349.1 GCA_021324675.1 Actinomycetota bacterium | reverse complement strand
GTTTACGGGCCTCGGTCTCGAACAGCTCCACGATGTGCTCTGTCTGGATCACTCCGGGATGGATCGCGTTCACCGTGATGCCATGCGGGCCGAGTTGATCCGACAGGGTCTTGGTCAGATGGCACACGGCGGCATTGCGCATGCCACTGATGACGTTCGAGGCACGACCCGTCAGTCCGCCGATATTGATGATCCGGCCCCAGCGCCGCTCGATCATGATCGGCGCCACGGCCTTGGCACAACGCGCGTAGCCGACTACCTTGGTGTTGAGATCCTGCAGCAGTGCGGCATCGTCCAGGTATTGCACTTCATTGCGTACCAGGCCTGAAGGGTTCGCGGCACAGTTGAGGAGGACATCGACACGCGAGTATTCGGTCATCACGTGGGCGACGAGTTGGTCCACCTGCCCCTGGTCCGTCGTATCCGCACGGATCGCCAACACCCCTCGACCCGTCTCCCGCTCGATCGATCGGGCAGCGCTCTCCAACAGCTCGGCCCGCCGCGCCGCGATGACGACCTGGGCGCCCTCAGCGGCCAACATTCCAGCCACCGCCCGGCCAATACCCGCGCTGCCCCCGGTGATGATCACGACACGATCGTTCAGCCCCCAGTTCATTCACGTCTCCTGTCTACGCCGCGGCCGGCTGGCTTCCAGCGTGCGCCCGAATCCCACTGAGCACGGCCACCAGGCTCAGCCCCAGCACGGCTGCGCTCACCCACAAGGAAGAGCTGAAGTCACGTCCGCTCAGCAACGTCGCCGTCAGTGCCGGCCCGAGGCCAAAGCCCACAGTTTGAATACACCCCATCGCCACCACGACGCGCCCCCGACAATCCGCGTCGGAACAGACTCCCGACAGCAGCGGCTGCGCCATATTCCAGCCAAAGTTGAATAGAATGCCCGCAGCCACGAGCGCGGTACCGGTCACGTGCCCGTGCAGAAGCGCGAAACTCGCCAATGAAATGACCGCACTCGCGATCAGCAGCCAGCGCCGGCCGTAAGGTGCCACTAAAGCGACGGAGGCAAGCGCGCCCCCCACCCCGGCGAACGAGGAGATCCCCATGGCTTCGCCCGTCACTACCGGGTCGACCCCGCTGGCGGCAGCGATCCGCTCGAAATAACTCCACACGGCGCCCTGTGCGATGAAATAGAGGAACACCCCGATCAAACCGCCGGTGGCCAGGTGTTTCGACACCGGCGCCCCGCCCGCGGCCTGGGGACTCAACGTGTCGGCTCCTTTCGGCAGCCAGGGCAGAAGCAGCATCGACAGCAGGGTGACGCCCGCCATGGTTTCAAACACCACCGGCGAGCCGAGCCGGCTTTCCAAACTCGGAAGCGCCGCAAGAATGGCAGCACTGACGGTGAGACCGACGACCAGGTAGATGCCGAACGCCCGGTCCGGATTGACCGCGCTGCCCAACGCGGCGAACGCAACGGCGATCGCGAGCCCCTCCCCGAGCCCAGCGCAGATCCGCGCGGCAACCAGAGCCATGTAGGTATGGTTTGCCGCGGTCACCAGGTTTCCCAACAAAATCAAGGCCAGTCCGATCGCCGCCAGCCCCCGCCAGCTCCAGCGCGCAATCACAAAAGTGGCCACTCCGATCGCCGCCGCGCTGGCGTTGATATCCCACGAAGCGATGTAGCCGAGCTGGCGATCGTCCAGGCTCGACTGTCCTCCCACCAACATGACAAAACCCGGAACGACCATGATGGTCAACGCGCCCAGCGTCCCCACGACCACCGCCGCGGTGAGACCCCGCGCATTCAACCCCGGCGCGGCGGGCCGCTTCACTTCAGCGGTGGAGCCTACTTCCGCGACAGCCATGCGTCAGGCCTCCTGAATTTCCACGTGCCCGGCATTCTCATCTTTTGATCGCCCCCCGAATCCGCGTTGGCCGCGAAACCGCTATTGAAGCATGCGCCAATTGTCCCGAGTTCGCAACAGTATCGTAGTTTTATACCTATTGTTCGATTCTTGTCGATTGGCTATAGTGGCCCCGCGCCTTTGAATTTCGGGGAGCTCCCCCCATCGGGCGGCCTCGGCCGTCGCCCCGGCAGCGCGGCTCAAAGCCGCTGGAGGATTTCAACGTGACCGGAATTTCTGCGATCGAGCGTGCCAGGCGACTGACGACCCAGCTCGCCGCCGCACCTCAACATCTGCTGATCGACGGCAGGCGTCAGCCCGCCCTCTCGGGCAAAACGTTCGAGACGTTGAATCCCGCGACGGGAGAAACCCTCGCACGCGTGGCGGAGGCGAACCCGGCCGATGTGGATTTCGCCGTGGCCGCCGCGCGGCGCGCGTTCGAGAACCGGGCCTGGCGCCAGATGAGCGCCAATGACCGGGCCAACCTGTTACTCCGGCTGGCCGACCTGATCGAGAAAGAGGCCGATGATCTGGCCGTCCTCGAGTGTCTCAACAACGGCAAGCCAGCGCACCTGACGCGCCTGGTGGAGGTGGAGGGATCGATCAAAACCTTCCGTTACTTCGCCGGGTGGCCCACCAAGTTCGGCGGCGAGACATTGCCGGTGTCACCTCGCGGCGGCGCGCAGATCCTCAACTACACCACCCGTGAGCCGGTGGGTGTGGCCGGCCTGATCGTACCCTGGAACTATCCCCTCTCCATGGCGGCCTGGAAGGTCGCGCCTGCGCTGGCCGCGGGCTGCGCGGTGGTGTTGAAACCCGCGGAGCAAACACCGCTGACCGCCTTGCGCCTGGGCGAGCTCGCCCTGGAGGCCGGCTTCCCTCCCGGAGTACTCAATGTCGTCACCGGCTTCGGTGAGGCGGGCGCCGCCCTGGTGGCCCACCCCGGCGTCGACAAGATCGCCTTCACCGGCTCGACCGAAGTGGGCAAGTTGATTGTCAAAGCCTCCGCGGGCAACTTGAAAAAAGTCTCCCTGGAGCTGGGTGGCAAGTCGCCTCATATCGTGTTTCCGGATGCGGACCTGGATGCCGCCGCCGCCGCGGTGGGCAGCGGCATCTTCTTCAACCAGGGTCAGACCTGCACCGCCGGCTCACGACTCTATGCCCACGCGGATTGTTTCGACCGCGTCGTGGAGGCGGTCACCGCCGCCGCCCGGAAGTTGAAGGTCGGCGATGGCTTATTACCCACCTCCGACCTCGGCCCGCTGGTGTCCCAGGAGCAATGGGATCGCGTCAGCGGGTACGTCGATATTGGCCGTCGGGAAGGCGCCCGCGTGTTGACTGGCGGCGGCCGGCCGGCGGGGTTGGAGCGCGGCTTTTTCTTCGAGCCCACCGTGTTTGTCGATGCCACCGCGCCGATGCGGATCGTGCGCGAGGAGATTTTCGGCCCGGTGTTGACCGCCCTGCCCTGGAAGGATGTCGACGACCTGGTTGCGGTGGCCAATGACAGCGAGTACGGCCTGTCCGCCGGCATCTGGACCAACAATCTCAAGCAGGCCCACCGGGCCGCGGCGGCCCTGAAGGCCGGGACCGTGTGGATCAACTGCTACAACCTCATCGATCCAGCCTCCCCGTTCGGAGGCTACAAACAATCCGGCTGGGGCCGCGAGCACGGCCGCCAGGCCATGGAGCTCTACAGCGAGATCAAGAGCGTATGGGTGAGCCTGTCGTGAATCCATCGCACCGCCAACGGCGCCGAATCTGTCCCCAACGCGTCGAGCAGGAGTTGTCATGAGTGAGCCAAAGACATTGTTGGTCGCCACCGACGGGCAGGCGGTTCTGCGCAGTCACGACGACGGCAACACCTGGCGCCGGGTCACGGTGGACCAGGACCTGGAGTTCGACGACTGCGTGCGCTGCCTGCTGCCCGATCCGCGCGACAGCCAGGCGGTGTTCGCCGGCGCTGAAACCGGTTTGTTCCACAGCACAGATTGTGGCACCCACTGGCACCGGATAGACTGCGAGCTCAACGGCTATGCCGTCTGGAAGCTGGCGGTCGATCCCAAACACCCCGACATCATGTATGCCGGTACCGGCTCCCCGACGCGAGCGGCGTTCTTCCGTTCGAAAAATGGCGGTAAATCGTGGCAGAAAACCTCCCTGGAGATGCCACCGAAATGCGCAGGCGTCAGTCGTCCGCGCATGCTGACCATCGCCATCGACCCGGATGATGTCCGGGACGTTTGGGTCGGCGTCGAAGAAGGCGGGCTTTTCCGCACACGCGATGGCGGAGATAGCTGGAAGCGCGTGGACAACAACCAACCCGGCGCCGTCCGCAACTCCGATGTACACAGCATCGCCATTCTGCGGGGCCCCCCGAAGACTGTCGTGGTCATGGTGGTGAACGCGCTGTATACCTCCACCGACGACGCAGAGACCTGGACCGAAACCATCGTCCGCGACAAATTCGGCCTCTACTACTCCCGCGTCCTCGCGACGAAGCCCGACAGCGACCAGGAACTCTTCATGGGCATCGGCGACGGCACCCCCGGCTCGACCTCCCTGTTTCTGCGCTCGGATGACCGCGGCGCCACCTGGGAGAACGCCCCCTTCCCCG
>JAJPIR010000095.1 GCA_021324675.1 Actinomycetota bacterium | reverse complement strand
CGATGCAGCGCCCCCGGGATCGTGTTAGCGGCTGGACTGTGATCTTGAGTGCCGGAGTAGAGCCTTATCGTTATGCCGCAGCGATGCGCTCTCTCGGCCAGGCGAAAGAGCCAGCTCCAGGACTCCGGCAGGTGCAAGCTCACGGTTGATCCATGCGCCCACGGGCCGAGGCGTAGGCCAGGGAAGTGCCGATCTGATGCCATGAAGGAGCGGGGCCTTCCGCTCCTGACTCCCGGTTCATGCTCGGGGTGCTCACGTTCCACGCGAGGCGCGGTCAGGCCATCGACGGGACCGCGCACCCGCACGATGAGCGCGTCCACCACCTCCGGGTTGAGGGGGTCACAGTGCTGCTGGACCGAGGTAGTCATCAGCTGCTCGTCCCGCCCGGCATGCTCTGCAGCTTCCCATCGCTGGGATCGGCCACCGAAGGGTCGCGGTCTGGGTCACCGGGCGGATGCTAGTTGATGCACTGACATCGATCTCTCGGAAGAAGCAGCCGCCACCGGTAATCAGCTAGACGCCAGGGCGGCCCGGCCGCCCTGCTTGACGACCTGCATGCGTCACTGCCACCCAATTCGGCCACGGGCTAGGTGGCTCTCCCTCGGCCACGGACGGGGCCACCAGGTCGCGCGGGGTGAACACTGAGGAGAAGATGACCGGCGGCCAGCCCGACGGCGCCGAGTACCGCGATCAGCGCGCGACCCGGTAGCGGTCGCCGGCGGGAGGCCAACCCGGCCAGGTACCGCGAGCACCCTGATGACTGCGTCGATGCTGACCAGTAGGGTCAGCTTGTCCGCGACGCCCTTACCGATTCCCAGCGCGGGGAGCTCCAACGATTTCCCGAACTCGGTCAGCCCCGGTGGGGAGAACCAGACGACGGTATCGGCGACCGCCGCGAACGGAGCCGGCCTGGTCGAGGTAGAGCCGCTTCCGCTCGACCCCAGAGTCCGCCAGTTGGGCGACCTGCCCAACCTCGGTGCCCTGCTCGTCGACTCCCCGCACGGCAAGCAGGAATTTCCATACCACGCCCGGGGCGTCAGAGCACGGTGCGATGCAGCCTGGGGGCAGTGCGGTCGGCCAAGGGGGGTTTGACCGGTCGCTCCTGCCCCCAGGCCTCTCGCTCGCACCCGAGGGCGCGTCCTTGCGCTGGGGCGCACCTCCGTTGTACCACCCGATCAGGTGATCGTGCTCACAACTCCTTAACCGCGGGGAACCCGGTAGCAATGTGATGGTCATCAACGACGCGAGCGCTTCCGCCACGTGTTGGCCCCGGGATAACTACCGGCGAGAACCTGGCAGCTGTGGGCCGCTTCCAGCGCCTATGGTGCCGACGCCCACACCCTGGAGATGTTGAGCCGGTTACCGGTAGCGGTGCTCACTCCCTCGACGGGGTCCTGGCCCCACTGGCTGACGCCGAGCGAGGCCCGAGAACCTGACCACGCATGACCGCAGCCACGGGCTCGCCTGGTATCCGACTCTGAAGACCTGCTGAAGCCCGACCACGGGAGTGGTCGTGTGCGGTGTGGGCCACCGCGCAACGGACGCGATCGCAACCCGCTCCACCCGGCCCCGACACGCGCGTGGGCGCGGGGCACCGGCTGGACGTGGGAGGTGTGCGGTGGCTTCGCAGCGGGCATCCCCTTTGGAGTTCATCGTGTTGCGGCTCGGTTTGAGGAAAGCCATGCCCATTGATCCACCATCCGCGAGCGGCGGAGGCACCCAGCGCCAGCCCACGGCGCCGCTGCCGGCATCGATGGGCACCGGAGCTTGTGCGGAAGCGGTTAAGCCAGTGCCTTCGAGGGTGGCCCTCGAACTCACCCGTGCTGATCAGTTGTCGGGCGCACGCCAGCGGCTACGTGGCTGGGCGATCGGCATCGGGATAGCCCCCGACGTCGCCCACGACATCAGCGCCGCAAGCTATGAAGCGATGGCCAACGCCATCGAACACGCCTACCTGTGAGTGTGTTGGTCAGCGGTTTCGGTCTGGTCCGCTACCAGAATCGGCGCCGGTGACCTGACGTGACTCGATGCCTACCTGGCCGCTCTGGTGTGCCCTTGTCGGGACTTGTCCGTTGGGCCGCCGGTACCGGCCTGGTCCACCAGGTTGGCCTGATCAGAAGCATGTCCGCGCGAGCGTGACCCATCACAGGCATGCCACCACGGTGGTCCTCTTCCAGGCCGGTGCTGACATCTGACCATGCCCAAGGAAGGACATTCGGCCAGTGGCCATGCTTTCAGAGGTGGTGGATGGTGTCATCGGCGCCGACACCCACCGCGACACGAATGAATTGGAGATCGCCCATCCCAGTGGGGCGGTGATCGCCACCGCCCAGTTCGGCAACGACGGCGCCGGGTACGCCGCGACGCTGGCCTGGATCGCCGCGCATGCCCCCGGGCCCCGGCTGGCACTGTCGATCGAAGGAACACGCAGCTACGGGATCGGGTTGGCCCGGGCGGCCACAGCGGCCGGGATTGCGGTGATCGAGGCCGAGCAACCGACCCGCAAGGCCCGACGGGGTAAGGGCAAATCCGACCCGATCGACGCACACTTGGCCGTGCTGTACGCGATCGGTCTGGACGCCGAGAAGCTGCCCACACCCCGCGCGGACGGGGACCGCGAAGCGCTGCGCATCTTGCTGTGCGCCCGGGAGGAGATGACCACCACCAGCACCGGGCAGACCAACCGGCTCAAAGCGTTGCTGCGCGATGGCGACGACACCGATCGCCGCCTCGCTCGGGGCAAACTCACACTCACCAAGCTGTCTGCCCTGGTCAACCAGGGCCAACCCCGCGACGCAACCCGAGCGCAGGCCATTCGCCACGGCGAAATCCACCGCCTGGCCGTCGCCGTCCGCGACGCCACCCACGCGCTCGCCACCAACCGCAAACAGCTAGCAGGCATCTGCCAAGACCTCGTCCCCGGGCTGATCGATCAGCATGGGATCGGCCCGGTGAGCGCCGCCCAGGCGATCGTGTCATTCTCCCATGCCGGGCGCTGTCGCAGCGACGCCGCATACGCCAAACTCGCCGGCTCCAGCCCGATCGAGGCCTCCAGCGGACAGATCACCCGCCACCGACTCAACCGTGGTGGGGACCGGGCGCTGAACAAGGCCCTGCACATCATCGCGGTCACCCGCATGCGCGATGACCCCGCCACCCGCGCCTACATCGCCCGCCGCACCGCCGAGGGCAAGTCCGAGCGGGAGATCCGCCGCTGCCTCAAGCGGTACATCACCCGCCAGCTTTACCGCGCGATGACCGCGGCCCCAGCCCTCGCCGCTGCCAGCAGATGAACGCACGCGTAGCCGAGCCCAGTGCCACAGGAGAACGCGGACGCCGCGCGGAAAGGGGCCGACGCCATAACTCGATCTTGACAGACGCTGACCACCACACATGACGCGATGCTCAGCCTATGGCGTCGTCCGGGCTGTTCACAGCGCCCTTAACCGAGCCCGGTAAGCGGTCATGTCCGGGTCCGGGGCGTGCTGGCCGGTCAGCGCCGGGTAGAGCTCATGGCTCAGTTCGTAGGCCAGCGCGTGCAAGATCGCGTGCCGGTCATGCCCCTGGCCGAGAAGCCGCCGAGCGGCGTGCCACACCTCTGGTGGGGTGTCCTCCCAGAGTTGGTTCGCAAGGATCTGATGCAACGCGACATGCAGCCGAGGGTTCACGCCCTCGATCAGCTCCTCCGACATCGGGTCAGCCAGCACGGCGTGATACTCAGGATGCTCGGCCAGGATCAACAGTTCGCGCTGATCTTCATCGGACGGGTCGAGCTCGACCTGTTCGCCACCCCCGATGCTGGTCGCGATGGTCGGAACAGCGAACCGGCGACGCGCCAGCAGCTCCCGCGTCGCGGTGGGGTCAGCCAGCAGTGCAGGGTCGACCCCCGCGACATAGCCGCCCGCGCCATCACCGTCCATTACCACCGGGTCAAAGTGACGGTCGAGCCCACCCAACCGCGCGGCAGGCCGCCGCGTGCGCTGCTCCCGCCGAAGCTTCTTCTGCGCACGCTTCTCCCGACGTCCGCGACCAGCCGAGCTCACCACCCCACATTCCCAGATGCACTCCCTCGTGACGAGCCCACACCCATACCGCTTGGAGATTGCTTCGGGGACTTGACAAAACATAGAAGCGTCCCGATCAGGGCGGCCCGGTCACGATCACCGCTGAGCATCACGCTGATCGCGGTCACCCCAGCGGTAGCGACGGCACCGGTGGTAGCGACGAGGCCGGTCGCGGTGAGGTTCAGGTGGTGGTCAGCGATCACGGATCGTGGCGGGCGGCACCGGCCGGCAGCGGGTGGCGCGGACGAGGCCTGAAACTGATCACCGCTCTCGGGGGGCAAGTCGAGATCCGGGTCAGTGACCATGGCACGACGACCCTCATCCGATGGACCTTGGGCTAACCACCTGACGCGCAGTTGTGGAGGACGGGGCCGCCGGGCTCGCGGAGTACGGGCGTGACACTGACCATCGGGTCGGCCGGGCTTGCGGCGGCTGAGCTGATGTGCGGTTAGATTCCGTGCGGTTGGAACCGCAGCCGGCCCTGGTGACGGGTTCGCTGGTTCCTGCGCTTTCCCCATCGCGGGCCTT
>JAJPIR010000202.1 GCA_021324675.1 Actinomycetota bacterium | reverse complement strand
GGGGTCGGCGTAGCCGTAGCCGGAGTACTCGATCAGCGTCGGATAGGGCGGGGCGTAGTCCGGCAACCCTGACGGCAGCGGGGTCGGCAAGCCGGGCTCACCGGCCGGGCTCGTGGGCGGGTGGACGTCGATGGCGAGCTTCGTCCCGTCGCGCGTCGTGAGATATCCGTAGCCGCTGGAAGGGATGTTCTGGTTGTAGATGCTGGTGCTCGGCGGCGCGGCGCTGGCGGTGAGCACGGTGAGGGAACCCGAAGTGGCGCCGGTGGACACCAACCGCACGCGGTACCCGCCTCCGGGCTTGACGTTGCGGAAGAGCAGTCCGCCCTGGGCATCCGCATTCTTGGTCGCAACGACGTGGTTGTGGCGGTCGAGGAGCGACATGCGCGCCGACGGCGAGAGCCCGGTGACGTAGACCTGCTCCACACTCCCGCTGGCCGTGAACGGAACGGAGGCTGAGGCGCCCGGTGCCGCGGCCAGCAGGCCGGACAGCACGAGCGCCACCGCTATGGACCAACCAACGCCTCTCCTCATGTAGCGGGGAACCCTAACGGTGCGCGCGATCCGATGTCGCAGGTGGGCGAGATCGGGCGGTCGAGGTGCCGGCTGTATTGCACTCAGCCCCGCGCCCTTGTAAGCCTGCGAACAGGGCCAAGTTGGGGTTTGGCGGGACGGGTAAGGGGTAGCGACTTTCACCGCGCTCCTTTCCTGATCACCAGCCATCCCTGCACGTGCCCTCCTCTCCCCGCGATCGCCGCCGCAGTCGGAGACGACGCGGTCTGCTGATCATTTGCGGGCTGCCCGGGGCCGCAGCGTTGAGCGGCTGCGGGCGCCAGTCGATTCTCTCCGGGCACAGCCCGCAGACGCACAACATCATGCTGCTGTGGTGGTGGATGCTGGGGGCGTCCGTCATCGTGTTCTTGGGCGCCGTGGGTATGCTAGGTCTCGCCTGGTTTCGCCGCCGCAGTGCCGGGCTACCGATCTTCGGAGAGCGGGAGGACATCAACCAGCGCCTGGTCCTGCTATTCGGAATCGGGATACCAACCGTGGTGCTGACTGTGCTGTTCGCGGTGTCGAACATCTACCTGATCGGGCAGACCGCGCCGCCCGCGGTCGCCAGTACCTCGATGACGATCGACGTGATCGCCCACCAGTGGTGGTGGGAGGTGCGCTACCCAGGGACCCAGGCCGTGACTGCCAACGAGATCCACATTCCCATCACCACACGTGTCAACGTTGTCGGCACCACCGCGGATGTGATCCACGACCTCTGGGTCCCCCAGCTGGCGCGCAAGATAGACCTGGTACCCGGTCGCAAGAACCGCGTCCTCATGTACGCCTCGCGCTCCGGAACCTACGGCGGTCAGTGCGCTGAGTTCTGTGGATTCCAACACGCCCACATGGGGCTCAGGGTCGTCGCGCAGTCGCCTGCCGCCTTCCGTAGCTGGCTGACCAGCATGGCGGCACCGGCGACCTCGAGCACCGGCGCCGGGGCTCAGGCCGGCCGCCAGCTGTTCATGAGCGCGCAGTGCGCCAGTTGTCACCAGATCCGCGGCACCTCCGCCCGGGCAACCGTGGGACCGGATCTGACGCACGTGGCAAGTCGCTCGACACTGGCGGCGGCGGAGATCCCGAATGATCCCGCGCATCTGGCCGCCTGGATCAGCAACCCGCAGGCGATCAAGCCCGGTGATCGGATGCCCGATCTGGGGCTCTCCCGGACGCAGGTCAACGAAATCGTCGCCTACCTGGACAGCCTGCACTAGTGGCGACCGTCGTCTCACCGCGGGCGGAGCGGCACGTCGATCGCCTGGAGCGGATCTGGGCCGAGCGACCCGGGCTGATCGGATGGCTCACCACGACCGACCACAAACGGATCGGGCTCCTGTACTTCTTCACCTCTCTGGCCTTCTTCGGGGCCGGCGGTGTGGAGGCGTTGCTGATCCGCACGCAGCTGATCGGCCCCAACCAGCATCTGCTCTCGCCTCAGGCCTACGACGAGGTCTTCACCATGCACGGGGTCACGATGATTTTCCTGTTCGTGATCCCGATGACAACGGGGGCGTTCGGGAACTACCTCGTTCCGCTGATGATCGGTTCGAGGGACATGGCCTTCCCGCGCATGAACGCGCTCTCCTACTGGATCTTCCTGGGCTCTGGCCTGTTCATGTACTACGCCCTCGTGTCCGGGCACGCGCCCAACTCAGGCTGGTTCGACTACGTGCCGCTGGCCTCCAAGCAGTACGACCCGGGAAACAACATCGACTTCTACGGCTACGGCCTGATTTTCAACGGCATTGCGAGCACAGCTGCGGCGATCAACTTCATCGTCACGATCTTCAAGCTGCGCGCGCCAGGCATGTCGCTCAACCGGATGCCGCTGTTCTGTTACGCCTTCCTGGCCGTCTCGTTCGCGCTGCTGTTCGCTTTGCCGGCGCTGTCGGTGGCGTGCCTATTTCTGGAACTTGACCGCCAACTCGGATTTCACTTCTATGACGCGGGTTTTGGGGGGGACCCGCTGCTCTGGCAGAACTTGTTCTGGATCTTTGGGCATCCCGAGGTCTACATCATCATCCTGCCCGCGTTCGGGATCGCCACCTCGATCATCCCCACATTCGTCCACCGTCGAATGGTCTGGTTCCCGCTGGTGGCGCTGGCGGAGATCATGGTCGCCTTCCTGGGCTTCGGGGTGTGGGTGCACCACATGTTTGCGGTTGGATTCGCCACCCTCACCACCGTCTACTTCGCTGCGGCGAGCCTGATCATCGTCATCCCGTCCGGGATTCAGCTATTCGCCTGGATCACGACGATTCTCACCGGGACGCCGGAATTCGAGACGCCGCTCCTGTGGATCGTCGGCTTCATCATCTTTTTCATCATCGGCGGGCTGTCCGGGATCACGGT
>JAJPIR010000265.1 GCA_021324675.1 Actinomycetota bacterium | reverse complement strand
TTGCCATCTCGTTAAGGCCCAGAGCACCCCAACCTTCAACCTGTGGTTGAGACTTGGTGCACCATGGTCAGGTGACAGCATCAGCGGGACCTTGCCCAGGTGGTTGTAACCGGCAGTACCGGGAAGCACGCGAGGCCTTCGACCAAGCCCTGGCCCTGTACGACCCGCTCGACTCAGACCAGTCGCGGCCCATCCCGCCGGATATCACGCCATGGCCCGGCGATCCGGTCTGGTGCGGCAGGGACAGCGCCAGGATCGTCCGCGAGCTCGCCGAACTGGACGAGGTGGCCTCCCTCCTCGCCGCCAGCGCTGACGGCTTCGGGGGAGCCTCCGGTGAGCAGCGCGTCTCAGGCTCACCCGTCCATCCGTCGCCGTCGCCCGCTGGTGACGACCTGGACGAGCTGGTGTCGATGCTGTGCGGCTGGGAGGACGCCTACCGCGACGCCATGGGCTGGCCCGCACCACCCCGCCGCGGCGCGCTCGCCTCGCGCCTCACGGCGTGTGTGTCATGGCTCGGGGTCCACTCCGCTGGCATCCTGGCCCACCGTGACATCGCTGAGCCGTTCGGCGCCGAGGTGCTGCTGTGGCACCGGGAGCTGGCCGCCAAGGCCAAGGCCGGTGCCCGACGGCTGCGCAAGCCGCTGCGCTGCCCCGGCTGCTCGCTGCTGACCCTCATCTGGGACGAGGGAGAGGCCGACGTCCACTGCGCTAACCCCGGGTGTTCGCGCGTGATGTCCTATTCGGACTACGAGGCCCATGTCGAAATGGCCGCGGGCAAAAGGGCAGTAGCGTAGAATAACAATGCGAAAAGGACCCCCGCACCTGCTGGAACAGGCCGGGGGCATGGACGACCTGAGGAAGCAGGCCGACGTGAAGACCGTACCCCTGCGCGGGAAGAAAGCCGCAGGCCGGGTGGCCCTCGTGGACGATGAGGACTACGACCGGGTGATGCAGCACAAGTGGAACGTCAAGGAATCCGGCCGCATGACATACGTGATGGCGAACGTCGTACGCGAGGACGGCTCGCACACCACGATTTCGATGCACAAACTGATCACCGGCTGGCCGATGACGGACCACGCCAACCATGACGGGCTGGACAACCAGCGGCACAACCTGCGTCCCGCGACTCCCTCGCAGAACAGCATGAACAATCGCTCACGGCAGAACACCTCATCGCGCTACAAGGGCGTCACGTGGCAGAAGAACCAGGGAGTGTGGGTCGCGCACGTTGGCGCACCCACCGGCCGTATCTATCTGGGGATGTTTACTTCAGAAGACAGTGCAGCGCAGGCTTACGACACGGTGGCGCGGCAGGTCTTCGGTGAGTACGCCTGCCTCAATTTCCCAGATCTGCCGCCGGCCGAACTGCCCGCACCCAAGGAGTGTCCCGTCTGCGGTGCCGCCGTTCCGCGGATCCGGCGGGGTGGTGGCAAGTACTGCTCGCTTGCCTGCCGCAAGGTGGTGCAGTACGCCCGGCAGGTTGAGCGACGCCGCGCCGCCCGGAAGAGTGTTGCCTGCTAGCTGTATTTGTGTAATATCTCAGCAGGAACAACTCTGTCTTCTAGCGCCTCAGCCTCCTGGGCCGGGGCGCTTTTCGCGTCTGGAGGGCGTGTGGCGGAACTCAACCTGCGTGCCCTGCTCACCGCCTCGCAGGCCGCGCTCTACACCGGGGTCACGCCCGCGGCGGTGTGCAACTGGGTGGCGCGAGGCTTCCTTAAGGCCGCCACCGACAGCCATGGCCGGACCATCAAGGACTCCCGCAACCGGCCGCTGTACCGCCTCATGGAGGTCATCGCGGCCGAGGGTGAAGTGGCCAAGAGCCAGCGCGGAAGACCCCGTAAAAGAGCAGCCTGACCAGCGAGGGGGTACACCATGACCCTCGCCACAGAAGTCCCCATCGGGTCGTATTTCTGTTTCCGCACCCGCTCACTGCTCGGCTGGGTCATCCGCAGGTCGACACACTCAGATTTCGATCATGCCGCTCTGGCGACCGGCGACGGCGGCCTGATCGAGTCCGCGGCCCCAGGTGGCGTCAGGGTGAACCACGTCTCGGCTTATGAGCACTGCAAAACAGCCGCGAACGTGGATGAGACCATGACCTCGGCCGAGCGCGCCGCGGCGGTGGACAAGGCCCGCTGGTTCCTTGCCCACGCCGACGCCTACGACTGGCAGGGCGTTGCTCTCATCGGCCTGCAAGACCTCGGGCTGCACTGGCGGATCCTGATCAGGCTGCTGCGCGGCAGGCGGGCGCTTTTCTGCTCGCAGCTGGTGGCAATAGCGGGTGTCGCGGCCGGGCTGGAGTCGTGGCGGTGCGGCAAGAGCTCCACGGCCTACGTCACCCCCGCTGACCTGTCACGCCGTCCCCAGGTGCGCATCGTCCAGTCCTGACGTGTGCGCGGCACCAAACCACCACCACTACCACCACGGAGTATCACCATGTCCAAGGAACTCACCGCAGCCGACCTCGCCCACTACCTGGTCACTGTCAACACGGCCGAGGGCAGCCAGCTTCAGACCGTTGAGGCCGCCTACACCACCGCTGAGCCCGGCTGGCTGCTGCTGAAGGACCACGAGCACCGCACCGTCGCCCAGTTCCACTCCGACCGGGTTGTCATGGTCCTGCGCGGCGACCTGGTGACCCCTAAGGGGATCTCCGGTCCCAAGATCGTAATCACCTGCACCCAGCACGGCGTGCGCGACTGCTCGTGCCTGAGCGTGTCTGCCACAGGAAGCGCCGCCGGTCCTTCATTCGGCTATCCGGGCCGCTCTGCCGTCCGGCAATGACGCGACCATGAGGAACTGGATCCGCTTCCTCGGGGACTGGCTGTATGCCTTCCTGATCGGGTTCAGGCGGGACGCGGGTGAGCACGAACAGCAGCAGCGAAGGGGAGAGCCCGGCCAGCGGTTAGGCTGACCGGGCTCGGTGGCGATGGTCAGGCTGAGCGGCCACCGCGTCTTGCCCACTCGATCCCCGTGATGGTCTCGCCGCTCGGCAGCGTGATGGACGCACCAGGGCTGACGATGGCACCGGAGCGGAAGAGGGCCGCATCATCCTTGCTGTAGTCGCTGCGCTGGCGACGGGCTTGCTGTGCACACGGGGCACACATTCCATGATGCGCCGGCGGGTAGCGGTGGCTGCCGCAGCGCTCGCAGTTGTACCGGGCCGGTTCCGCGGTCCACCCGATGCTGCCCATCTGCCGGTCAAGTGTTTGCTTCACGGACTCCCGGGGCGCTCCCTGGTGTGTGAACGTCTCCCCGTAGACCTCGCGCTCCATCCGGGCAATGGCCGAGTAGTCGGGGCTTGGCTTCGCGCGCTGTACAGCGCGGCGAATGGTGGCCGTCTGGATCGCGACGGCGATGGTGCAGAACAGCACGGCGAAAGCGGAGATCACCCAGGTAGCGTGGCCCGCGAGGATGTCTAGCGTGCCGGCGGCGATGTTGCCCAGCGCTACAACGACCAGGAACACACGCCACGCCCGCAGGAACCCGAGACGGTTC
>JAJPIR010000100.1 GCA_021324675.1 Actinomycetota bacterium | reverse complement strand
CGGACCATGTAGAACTCGTCCTGGTTCGACGCGAAGATGGCCAGGAACTTGGCTCGTTCCAGCAAGGGCTGGCTGGGGTCTTCAGCGAGGGCCAGTACGCGGGCGTTGAAGTCCAGCCAGGACAACTCGCGGTTGAGATACCGGTCGTCAGGGAGGTCGGTGGCAGCCGGCACCGGGGTCGCTGCAGGTGGAGCCGGTGGTACCGCTACCACAGCACCATCCGTCATCGATGCGGTGCGGCCGGTCAACGGCGGGGTGAGGTGCTGGCTCACCCCGTTATTGTCCCGTATCAGACTATGTCGCAGGGATAAACGATAGATTTATCGCAGGGTGAAATTCTCGCTGAATGCACGTGCAAGACGTCGTGGGTGAACCGTCCCAGACCCAGCTCGCGCGCTCGCGCAAGATCGGCTGCCGTATCAACATCGCAGCGCAGACCAGGCCAGCAGCCGGTCAGCGGCCGAGCGCCACTGGCCCGATGCGCAGCTGCCGAGCCGGGTCCGAAGCGGGGGTCCAGCGGGTGCCCCGGGAGCGCCAGCAGCAACGTGGTACCGGTACCCGCCTGATCGGCACAGAACGCCCGGCCACCGGCGGCCAGCGCGTCGCAGACCGCGCAGTCGAGTTCCGAGGAGCGCAGCGCTGGTAGATCAGCCGGCATAGCCGCAACTGCGGTGGTGGGATCGGCGGCGCGCAGCAGGGTCTCGCCGTACCGCAGAGCGCTGTTCAGGCCGCCGCCGGGTTCCTCGGCAATGGCCTCGATGCCATCCTTCGCCAGAATGCGGCACACCAGCCGGTCCCTGCAGATCGCCACGGCCCGGCGCACCAGCGACGCACCGGCGGCAGCGGCGATGGTGTCTCGAGCGAGCGCAATGACCAGCCGGGCGTGCGCAGCCGAGTCACCGCCCCCGTAATCGGCCGCGCACCGCAACCGGGTCTTGGCCCTGGCGAGCGGTTTGATGGGTAGTAGCAGGTCCACGGGCACCGTCATATAGTCCCGCACCCGCGGCGACTGGACCCGCGCTCCGGAACCAGGGAAGACTCGCCCGAGGGTGGAGCCAAGGCGCGCGCCCTCAGGACCGAACTTCGCCCCTCAAGCCGGGCGAGCACGAACTGCAGGACGAGGAGGATGGCGTGGCGGGGGATGAGGCCGGGCTTTCCATCGAGTTATGCAAGGTCGTGTTCTACCCGCTCACCTACCTCCTAGGCCGGCGGCGGTTCGAAGGCCTCGAACACATCCCGGAAACCGGACCGGTGCTTGTGGCGTGTAACCACATCTCCTACCTGGACCCGCTGTACACCAGCGTGTTCGTGCATCGTAGGGGCCGGATCCCGCGATTTCTCGCCAAGCAAGATCTGTTTGGACTACCCGGGATCGGCCGGGTGATGACCGCAGCAGGCCAGATCCCGGTGCGCCGCGGAAGCACCGAAGCCGGTGACAGCCTGCGGCATGCCGAGCAGGCGCTCGCCGACGGCAAGGCAGTGTTGATCTACCCTGAGGGCACGATCACTCGCGATCCGGATCACTGGCCGATGGTGGCCCACACCGGGGTGGCCCGGCTGGCATTGCACGCCGATGTACCGGTGGTTCCGGTGGTGCATTGGGGCACACACCAGGTTTATGACCACTACGGCAGGCGATTTCGCCCGCTGCCCCGGACCGACATTATCGTCCGAGCCGGCGCGCCAGTGGATCTGTCTGAGTTCCGGCGACGGCCGGTAAACGGGCCCTTGCTGAGGAAGGCTACTGACCGGGTGATGAACGGGATCCGCACGCTGCTTGCAGAGGTACGAAACCAACCTGCTCCCACGGGCCTTTTCAATCCCCGGGTGCCTGAACGGCATCGGGAGCATCCGTCATGACTGTGGCAGTACAGCGAATCGCGGTGATGGGCGCGGGCTCCTGGGGTACCACCTTCGCCAAAGTGCTCGCTGACGCCGGCCGGGATGTAGTGCTCTGGGCTCGCCGGGCTGAGGTGGCCGACGCGGTCCAGCGGGAGCACGGTAATCCGGATTACCTACCAGGGGTCACCCTGCCGGCGTCCTTGCAAGCCACCGCGTGTGCAAAGGAGGCCCTCGACGGCGTGGACGCCGTCGTGTTCGCCGTGCCCAGCCAGACGTTGCGCGAAAACCTCAGCGATTGGCACAAGTCGATGCCACCGGAGGCCACCCTGATCAGCCTGGCCAAGGGCGTCGAACTGACCAGCCTCAAGCGGATGAGTGAGGTGGTGATCGACGTCACAGCCGTCTCCTCCGATCAAGTCGTGGTGATTTCGGGCCCTAATCTGGCGCGGGAAATCGCGGCCGAGCAACCCACCGCGAGTGTTGTGGCGTGTACCGATCACGACCGCGCGGTTGCCGTGCAGCGCGCGTGCGGGACCCCTTATTTCCGGCCTTACACCAATACCGACGTCATCGGCTGCGAACTAGGCGGTGCCTGCAAGAATGTCATCGCGCTGGCATGTGGGGTGGCGGCTGGGTTGGGGTACGGGGACAACACCCTCGCCACATTGATCACTCGGGGATTGGCGGAGATGGGACGGCTCGGCGCCGCGCTGGGTGCTGACCCGATGACCTTCGCCGGGTTAGCCGGCCTCGGCGATCTGGTCGCCACCTGCTCCTCGCCGCTGTCACGCAATCGCTCTTTCGGCTACCGGCTGGGTGTGGGGGACACCCTCGAACAAGCCCAGCAGTCGACGCATGGCCAGGTCGCCGAGGGCGTGAAGTCCTGCTCGTCGATCCAGCAACTGGCCACGCGCTGTGGCGTCGAAGTGCCTATCACTGATGGTGTACGGCGCGTCTGCTACGGCGGCCAGTCATCCCGGCAGATGGCCGCTGAACTGCTCGGCCGGGCGCACAAGCCGGAATGACCTAGGTACCGTCGACTCTTGACGAGTAACCATACCGGCTGGTTTGATCATCCCTCGTGAGCAGCAGTCTCGTCGTTGTCCGGCGGTCCCCAGTGGATTTACGCCGGGTGGCGAGCGCGCTGTGTCCCGCGCGGTGAGCCCTGTCCCGCTGACCGCGTATTCCTGACGACTGCCCTGGTACGGGTGGTGATTTCTGAGCGCGGTCGGTTCACCGATCTCGCGAGGAGCCCGCCGTGCATGCTGTCCCTTATCTCACCGTCCCTGCCCCTGAGATGGTCCGTCCAGGCAGCCCGACCAGCCTGGCGATGGCGCTGGCGGCGCACCCCGAACGGTGGCGCCCGCTGCTCGACTACCGCACCGACACCCGGTGGTACCGGCTGCTAGACCGGAACCCGTACCACGAGGTGTGGCTGCTGTCCTGGCTGCCTGGCCAGGGCACCGATCTGCACGATCACGGTTCGGCGTCGGGTGCCTTCGCCATTGCCGCGGGCACGCTGACCGAGCGCGTGGTCGCAGCTAAACCTGGCCGGCCGCTGGTGGAAGTCACCCGATCCCTGGAGACCGGGCGCTGCCGCGTCTTCGGGCCGCATTACGTACATCAGGTCACCAACACCGGGTCAGTCCCCGCGGTGAGTGTCCACGTCTACTCGCCGGGCCTTACGGTGATGAACCGCTACT